>DPCJ01000019.1:0-344 GCA_003516705.1 Prolixibacteraceae bacterium
GAAAACGCCTGGTCGGTTGGCATAATCAAAATATCGTCGATATTAACGTGTTTTGGGCGTGTTAAGATGAATAGAATTGTGTCGGCAACATCTTGTGCATAAAGAGGCGTAAACCCTTTGTAAACCTGTTTTGCACGCTCTTTATCGCCCTTAAACCTGACGATCGAAAACTCTGTATCAACTGCGCCCGGACTTACCGAACTGACTTTTATTCCATATTTTAATAAATCAAGCCGCATTCCTTTAGTTAGCGATTGTACTGCGTGTTTTGATGCACAGTACACGTTGCCCATTGGATAAGTTTCTTTACCTGCAATTGAAGAAATGTTGATGATATGTCCTGA
>DPCJ01000019.1:386-10894 GCA_003516705.1 Prolixibacteraceae bacterium
GTTTCCGACGACCGGTAATAATGATATCGAAGTTATTTTTTGCAAGTAGTAAAGCAGTTGCTTCGCCAATTCCCGAGGAAGCTCCTGTAATTAAGGCAATTAATCTCATGATGTACTGTTTTGATTTAATGACGAAGTTAAAAAAAACAATAAACCTGATTGAAAAACGAGCTTCTTAATTACCTTTGCGCACTGATAATGTACAAAACCACAGCAATATGAGCGAACTTCTTCAAAAAGAAAATGTGTTTAATATCGATTCGATTCCCGAACCTGCTAACCTTGAAGACGTAATTTATTCTCTGATGGTGAATCCCAATTTATCGAGCATTAATTACTTTAACGATTTTGGCGAATCAAATATTTCTCCCGATGTAATTGGCGATTCTGAAACCGATGAATCCGGTTTATTCGAAATCGATTTAAATGGAAATAAAATGGTGATGAGTACACATGCATTTCATCATCATCTTCAGAACGATCCGCAAAAAGCCACTGAAATACTTATTTCGAGGGCAGCGCGTAAAATGATTTGTTTTGGGGCGCAACCCACAACTGTTAGTGCTTTTTTATACCATATTAACTTTGCCGATCCTAACGGACAGTTTATTGCTGCGGGTGCGAAAAAAGGACTCGAAAATGCAGCAGCGAAATTCGGCCTTAAAATCGCTGACCGAAAAATCAGGTTCGACCATTTTTCGCAACATGGACCGGTTCCACCTACGATTATTATCAGCATGATTGGTTTGTTGAGCGATAAGGAAAACATTACCACTCATTCGTTTAAAACAAAGGGGAATAACATCTTTATGATTGGAAGAACCTCTGACGATATTGGAACTTCGGAATATTTAGAGTTTTACCATGAGATATCTGACTCTCCACTGCCCGAATTTAATATTCAGGATGAGATTAGAATTCAACATGCAGTGAAAATACTGAATGAACTCAAGTTAATTGAAAGTGCAAGCCCGGTAGGAAAGGGAGGTTTATTTTTTACGCTTCTTAGAGCCGCCATTCCAAACGAATTAGGGTTCGATATTACAACTGCAGCCGAGACCCGCATCGATTCGTTTCTATTTGGCGAGGCGATGGGTCGCATTCTTGTTGAAGTTTCAGCCGAAAAAGAAGACGAATTTGTGGATATCTTAACCGGCCTGAAAGTTCCATTCTTTACCTTAGGGCATATCACAAAGGGAGAAATCAGAATTGATGATCAATCACTTGGATTTGTTGATAAAATGACCGTTGGGGCTTAATGGCAGCACTACCCGATAAAAATTCAGAGACTTCGAAAAAAAGACAGGTTGAGGAGATGTTTAACGATATCTCGCCAAAGTACGACCTGCTGAATCATTTGCTTTCGGCTAACATTGATAAATTGTGGCGAAACAGGGTTGTTCGGATGCTGGAGCAAAGGCAGCCAAAAACAATCATTGACATTGCCACCGGAACAGCAGATTTTGCTTTGGCTGCATCTCGCATAAAAAATTCTATAATCACCGGAATTGACATTTCGGAAGGGATGCTTGAAGTTGGGCGTGAGAAAATAAATAAAAAAGGATTAAATGACAGAATTAAGCTTGTGAAAGCTGATTCGGAAAATCTGCCGTTTGAGCAGGATAGCTTTGATGCTGCAATTGTCGGTTTTGGTGTCCGGAATTTTGAAACACTGAAAAAGGGACTGTCCGAAATTTTCAGGGTTCTAAAACCCGGAGGTGAGTTTTATGTGCTAGAATTTTCAAGACCGTCAAAAACTCCGGTTAAACAGTTTTATAGTTTTTATTTCACCAGGATTTTGCCATTGGTGGGGGGGATGATCTCGAAAAACAGGAATGCTTACACCTATTTGCCCGAATCGGTTAATGAGTTTCCGGATGGCGTAAATTTTTTAGCTATTTTAGCCGAAACGGGTTTTACAGGAACTCAATATTTTGAACAAACTTTTGGAATTGCAACAATATACAAATCCTGTAAACCCTGAAATTTGTGATTGACGCAATAAATCAGGCAAAATAATGTTTTTGTGAAAAGTGAAATCTGAAAAAGTGAAACAGTTTTTTGTATCGATATTATTTCTTTTGGTTTTAATTAATGGTTTTGCACAAAAGCAAAAGGTTAATTACCTCACTACTTTTGATGAAAAGCGGATTCATTTTGGTTTTACACTTGGAATGAATTATCTCGATTTTGATGTTACAAACTACAACCCAATCGGTGAAAATGATGAGTTTGTTCCAATGGATCAGGATAAACTTTCAATAAATGAAGGAAGTATTGTAAGAAGTGATGTTCAAACGCTTATTCCTGGGTTTACGGTTGCCATTGTTTCGAGTTTAAGGCTTACAGAAGATCTTGATCTTCGGTTTTTACCAGGGATGTCGTTTGGTGAAAGGAAATTAACATACAATATTCCAGTTATCGATATCAATAGTTATCAGCCACTGACTTATTATTCAATAAAATCCACATTTCTTGATTTTCCGCTACTGATAAAGTACAAAGCACGCCGCATTAACAACGACAGGCCTTATATTATTTTTGGCGGAGCTTACCGTCAGGATATTTCGAGAACAGCAAAGGAAGATCTTGTAAAACTTACGAGCCCAGGTTTTTATGCCGAGGCGGGTGGTGGCTGGGATCATTACTTCCCGTTTTTTCGTTTTTCGGTTGAAGGGAAATTCAGTTTTGGATTAAACAACCAGCTGGGTCCAACACCCACGGGGTCGCAGGCACGATATTATTCACAGTCGATTAAGAATTTACGGTCAACAATTTTTACGCTTTCATTTCACTTCGAATAGTTGAACTGTCGTTTAAATTCAGCGCAAATAACCGCTGTAGCAACGGCTACATTTAACGATTCTGCACCTTTATTGTTTACCGCGAATTGAGGGATACTCACTCTTCTGTCAATTCTTCCGGCAATTTGGCCATTTATTCCATTCCCTTCGTTGCCCATTATCAGCAATGTTTTTTTATTTAAGTCGGATGTATAAATGTTTTCGCCATCAAGAAAAGCTCCGCAAATTTTTACTCCACTTGCATGCGCTATTGTTTCAACCTTGTCGAATGTTGATGTAATCACATCAACTCTGCAAAACGAACCCATGCTTGCCTGAATGACTTTTGGGTTAAACAGATCGGCACAACCGGGTGAACAATAAACTTGTTTTATTCCGAACCAGTCGCAAATACGTATGATGGTTCCCATATTTCCCGGGTCCTGTACATCATCGAGGAAGAGCGTCAGGGGTTCAGTCATTTCTGAGGGAAATTTTATTGGTGCAGGAAGCTGGCATATTGCAATACAGTTTTGTGGAGTTTTCAGTAAACTGGCCTTTTTGATTTCATCCTGCAAAACTTCGATAACTGCTGATGCCTTAGATAAATTAAACGAATGTTTCTCTAAAAATGTATTTGTAACAAAAAGTCGTTCAATTTTAAAACCTGAACTTAGAACTTCTGAAACAATTTTATCTCCTTCAACTACAAACAGATTTTCTTCAATTCTGTTTTTTTTATCCAAAAGCGATTTTATCAGTTTTATCGTATTTTTACCAATCATCAGTTATAAACAGCAGTGTGTAATTAAATGAATCAAAGTTAAAGTTTCTGGACAAAACACTTCATTATTTTTGCAGTATAAAAACAATGACCTCAATTTTGAGTAATATCATTAGTAGAGTAAAATTTTTGCATACGGCCATTCTGTTGAGTGGCTTACTACTGTTTTCCTGTTCGCCAGTAAAATTTGTTCCTGAAGATAAATACCTTATTAGCAAAGTCCAGGTTGAAATTGACAATGAAAAAATGAGTAAAGAAAGTGCCCGTGTTCTTGTTAAGCAAAAAGAAAACTACAAAATACTCGGTTTTTTTAAGTTTCACCTGCACGTGTACAATCTTTCTTCGAAAAAGAAACAGGACGATTGGCTAAAAAGAATTGGTGAAGCTCCACAGGTTTACGATGAAGGATTGGCACAAAAATCGGAAGAGCAGCTGATTCAGTATGCCCACAGCAAAGGATTTTTTAAAGCGGAAGTTCAAACTGATCTGAAACTGAAAGAAAAAAAGCGGAAAGCGGAGTTAGTTTTCAACCTAAAAGCAGGAGAGCAATACACAATACAACGAATTAATTACCAAATTAAAGACTCAGTTCTGCAGGAATTGTATTTTAATAGTACAATTAAACCGAATGTAAAGCCGGGAGATGCCTTTGATATTGAAAACCTGGAGAAACATCAGGCTGATATTGTAAAGTTATTTAAGGAAAATGGATATTTTTATTTTTCGAAGGATGATGTAAAGTTTATTGCCGACAGTTCGGTTTATTCGAAACAAGTACTTGTCGATTTATTAATCAGGCCTGCAAAAAACAGCCAGCTAGATTCATCAAAAGTATTTCAACCATTTTACCTGAATAACTTTTATATTTCGGTTTTACCCGGAAATTCTCCGGTTACTGTCAGCCGAGATTCTGCTTCTGTTTTTTCCGATACGCTTGTGTGGGGCAACTCAACTTTATATCAAAACGATAAGGTGAAATATCCGCCCGCGCTGTTTGACCGGACACTGCAGCTGAAAAAGGGTGCTCTTTATAATAATTCGGAGGTTGAAAATGCGTTTAATGCTTTCACTCGTTTACGCCAGTTTCGGTTTGTTGATATTCAGTTTGCCGAAGTTCCGGCAGTTAATGATTCAAATTTGTTAGACTGTTACATTCGGTTGGCTCCATTAAATAAACAGGCAACCTCTTTTGATATTGAGGGTACAAACACTTCAGGAAATTTTGGGGTAGCAGGAAATCTGACCTATCAACACCGGAACTTATTCAGAGGAGCTGAAGTTTTTCAGATGAGTTTCAGAGGTGGAGTGGAGCGTTTACAAAACCAGAACAATGGAAGTAATTTTAATACTACTGAACTTGGGGTTGAAACTAGCCTGATGATTCCACAATTACTCGGCCCGGGAAGTTTCATTCATCAGTTTGAACGATTTTTACCCAAAACTGTGATTACACTTGGGTACAATTACCAGCGCCGACCCGAATATACAAGAACAATAAGCAATGTTAAGTTTGGTTACGATTGGAAATCGACAGAAGATATCCGACATATTTGGAACGTACTCGATTATAACAAAGTAAAAGTATATGATTACGATCCGGAATTTATCGAAGGTATTCGGGACCTGTATATCAAAAGCAGTTTTACCGACCACCTTATTTTTGCAATGAATTATTCCTGGATTTTTAACAACCAGCGATTAACCAAAATCAAGAACTATACTTATGTAAGGTTTAATGTAGAATCATCAGGTAACCTGCTTTGGGCCATTTCAGAGCTGGCTAATCGGGATAAATACCAGGAAGTTGATTCACTTGGTAATATTATGACCGAATATTACCAGGCCTTTAATACCCGGTTTGCACAATATGTGAAAGGCGATTTTGAATATAGCCGGAGTTTTATTATCGACAAATTTAACTCGATAGTTGGGCGAACGTTTTTGGGTATTGGAATACCGTTCGGTAATTTCGATGTTTTGCCATTCGAAAAAAAGTATTTTTCAGGTGGTGCCAATGGAATCAGGGCCTGGCCTGTGCGTTCGCTTGGCCCTGGAACTTACAAAGCTTCCTCTGGAGAGTATCCGAACCAGACTGCCGATATAAAATTGGAAGCCAACCTTGAGTACAGGTTTAAACTCATCGCTTTTATAGAGGGAGCATTGTTTATTGATGCAGGAAATATTTGGGCAATTAACGAAAAAGACAACCGGCTGGGGGCACAGTTTAAATTCAATAGTTTTTACAAACAACTTGCTTTAGGAACCGGTACCGGTCTCAGGTTCGATATGAGTTATTTTATCCTGAGACTTGATTTGGGGATGAAGCTTCGCGATCCTTCGGTACTTAATAATAATGGCTGGATTATAGGAAGTCGTCAACTTACAAGCAATGATTTCAATTTTACATTTGCAATTGGCTATCCATTTTAAATTTGGTTTTTATTACAACTTTTTGTGTATGGAATGCTTATATTTTTTGCATTTTTGGCACGAAAAATAACCTGAATCGATAGTTAACCGATTCGTTTAATAACAAATTTAAAAAATACAATATGTCAGGAATTCCTTCTCCCCGTGAATCATTCGGATCAAAATTTGGGATTATTGCAGCTACTGCTGGTTCTGCTGTAGGACTTGGCAACATCTGGAGATACCCGTATATCACCGGTGAAAACGGCGGAGCAGCTTTTATTTTAATTTATCTTTTGATTGTAATTGCGATTGGAATTCCGGTAATGCTTTCTGAGCTTGCCATCGGACGAAGAGCTCAACAAAATGTATATGGTTCGTTTCGAAAATTGGCTCCGAACCGACCCTGGTATCTTATCGGATTGATGGGTGTGGTTGCAGCATTTATGATTCTGGCATTTTACACTGTGGTGGCTGGTTGGACGCTTGAATATTTATATCAATCTTTTATTGGCGGATTTCATGGTAAATCACCAGAGGAACTGGTTGGCATGTATAATGGTTTTATCGGAAGTTCCACACGTCCATTGATCTGGTTTTTTGTTTTTATGGGATTAACAGCATTTATTGTGGCGGCCGGAGTTAAAAATGGAATCGAGAAGTCAACCAAAATTCTTATGCCACTTTTGTTTGTCATACTTATCGTTTTGATAGTCAGATCGGTTACTTTGCCAGGCGCTGCAAAAGGAATTTCATTTTTGTTTAAACCCGATTTC
Organism: Prolixibacteraceae bacterium; assembly: GCA_003516705.1. GTDB lineage: Bacteria > Bacteroidota > Bacteroidia > Bacteroidales > Prolixibacteraceae > Draconibacterium. The sequence continues at coordinate 7,139 of DPCJ01000019.1, forward strand.
AGTAAAATAACAGCTACTACTTTTCTGATGGCACTTGGCCAGGCATTTTTCTCTTTGAGCATTGGGATGGGGACTTTGATTACTTATGGTTCGTACATCCAAAAAAGAGATAATCTTGCAACAACTGCATTGTCAGTTATTTTTACCGATACTTTGGTTGCGGTATTGGCTGGTATTGCTATTTTCCCGGCAGTTTTTGCATTCAATATTGCACCTGAATCAGGTCCGGGACTTGCCTTTATTACTTTGCCAAATATCTTCGAACAAATGACTGGTGGAACAATTTTCTCTATCATGTTTTTCACCCTTTTAGGAGTAGCTGCGCTTACTTCAACAATTTCGGTTTTAGAAGTAATAGTTGCTTTTTTTGTTGAAGAATTAAAAATGAAAAGAAGTGCAGCTACGTGGTTGGCAACATTATCTGTTTCTGCTCTTGGGGTTTTATGTGTGTTGTCAACAAGCTCGCTTGCTAATTTCAAATTGTTTGATAAAACAGTTTTTGAATTGATGGATTTTACAACAGCGAATGTGCTACTTCCCATCGGCGGATTATTCATCGTAATTTTTGTGGCCTGGTTTTTTGGTCGCGATAAAGCCAAAGAAGAGCTTTCGAATAACGGACAACTTAAAGCACGATACATTCCTTTATTTTTATTTGTTATAAAGTTTATTGCTCCATTGGCGATTGCATTTGTTTTTCTTCAGGGGATTGGATTAATCAAATTGTAAAATACTGTTTCATAAACCCCTGATTTGGGCTGTAATTGCTTTTATTGAGGCAATTCAGCTTGTAATCAATCATTTCAATAAGTGATTTATTCTAAGAAAAAGTGAATTTTACGAAGGTGTTTGAATAGTCAGGCTCATTTCATAACTTTGATTCCTTTCGATATAGGAATCAATTAACCCGGCAATTACGTCAAATGAAGCATTTCAATAACTGGATCAGGGAATACAACAGGTTTTCGAAAAGTGACAGGCATTCTGTTATTATTTTGGCCGGGCTTATTCTGCTTACATTCATCGCAACTTTACTTGTCCCCTGGTTTATTCCTGAATCAGAATTTGACTATTCAGAGTACCGGGATAAAATATTACAGTTAAACATTGAGGATGCAAACGGTACTCAGGGAAAGACTTTGTTTCGGTTTAATCCAAATACAATTTCAGCCGAAGAACTAGATTCACTGGATTTACCGGAGAATATAAAACGAAACGTTATCAATTACAGAAAAGCAGGAGGAGTATTTAAATTGACACGCGATTTTAGAAAAATCTATGGGATGAACGATAGTATTTTTGCCGTCATTTCGGAATATGTAGTAACAAATAATTCAAATTCAGAAGAGAAGACAAAGGTTGTTACTGTACATGAACCCAATGTTAAAGAGGCATTTTTTGACCCTAATAAGGCTGAAATTAGTGATTTGATGGAATTTGGATTTAATCAGTTTCAGGCTAAAAACGTGGTGGCCTATCGAAGCAAAGGGGGCATTTTCAAGGCTCCTGAAGATATTTTGAAAATCTACGGAGTTGACTCATTTTTATACAAGTCAATAAAAAGTAATATCAGAATTGAGAATTCTACGGAGAATAGTACATTGCCAATTACAGAACCACTTTATATTGAATTAAATGAAGCCGATTCCGCTGATTTGGTTGAACTGAATGGAATCGGACCCTCTTTTGCCAGCCGGATAGTAAAATATCGTGACAGGCTGGGAGGTTTTTCCTCTCCGTCTCAGGTTCTTGAAGTTTACAATTTCCCGATTGAAGCGTATTCAAAAATTGAAGGTAATATTTATGCAGATACCCTTAAAATCAAAAAAATCAGAATCAATTTTGCTGATTTTAAAGAGTTTATAAAACACCCATACTTCAGCAAACAAAAGGTTGAATTGATTCTGAAATACCGCGAGAAGAATGGTCCCTTTGAGAATTTAGTTAATGTAAAGGCATCCGGAATTTTTGATGAAACTGAGTTCAAAAAGGTTATGCCATATTTGACTTGCCGTTAAATAAGTTTAAATGGAATTGGACAAATAGGATTTATTAAAATTTTCATATAAATTTGATTTCAATCGAATAATTTCTAAATTTGCGCCTCAATTTTTAAAAATAAAAACCGAAAGAAAATGATAGTAATTCCGGTAAAAGAAGGCGAAAACATTGAAAGAGCGCTTAAAAGATTTAAAAGGAAATTCGAAAAAACTGGTGTAATTAAAGAGTTACGTGACCGTCAGAAGTTTACAAAACCTTCGGTGAAAAGAAGGGAAGAACTTAAAAAGGCAGTTTACGTACAGGGATTGCAACGGCAGGAAGACTAATTGATTTTAGTGATTCCTGGTTTATTTTGAATTAAATGAATTATCAGGAGTCGTTTATCAGTTATTTGCAATTTGAGAAGAGAAGTTCTTCTCATACGGTGACAGCATATAAAAATGACCTCGATCAGTTTTCGCAGTATTGTGCAGAAGTGGTCGGGGAATTTAATGTTTATACAACAGATTCAAAGATTGTTAGGGGTTGGATTGTTCGTTTAATGGAGTGTGGTCTGAATCCAGCTTCGGTAAACCGGAAAATAACATCGTTAAAATCTTTTTTCAGGTATTTGCAGAAACAAAAAATTATAGCTGAAAATCCTGCTGTTTCGGTACCTCTTCCAAAGTTAAGAAAAAAATTGCCCGGGTTTGTTGAAGAAAACAGACTGAACCAATTACTTGACAATGATTTTTTCAACGATGATTTTATCGGAACACGAGACAAGCTGATAATAACATTACTTTATGGTGCAGGAATACGATTGTCGGAGTTGACAGGATTAAAAGATAGCGATATTGATATCAAATTAACTCAGATAAAAGTTTTAGGTAAACGTAACAAAGAACGGATTATTCCTTATCCTGTCCCGGTCAGTTCGTTGTTAGAAGAATATTGGAGAAAAAGGAGAAGTTTGTTCGGAACAAATTCAGAACGTTTGCTGTTAACCGAAAAAGGGAAGCCTGTTTATGCGAAATTGGTATATCGGGTGGTTAACAGAGAACTTGGAAAAGTTACATTGCTCGAGAAAAAAAGTCCGCATGTACTCAGGCATACATATGCAACACATTTATTGAATAACGGAGCCGATTTAAATGCAGTGAAAGAATTGCTGGGGCACTCAAATCTTGCAGCCACGCAAATTTATACACACACTACATTTAAAAAGGTGTATGAAATATATAAACAAGCCCATCCAAGGGGCTAAAAACAAACGATTATGGAAGTAAAGATTAATTCAGTGCATTTCAATGCCGATCAAAAGCTGTTAGACTTTGTAAACAAGAAGGTAAGTAAATTGGATACCTTTTTTGAAGGTATAATCAATGCTGAAGTGACCCTTAAGTTGGACAAACCCGAGGCAACCAAAAACAAAATCTCTGAGTTGAAAATTTCTATTCCTTCCAACGGTTATTTGTTTGCTAAAAAACAAGCCGATACATTTGAAGAAGCAACCGACCTTGCCATTGAAGCCATACGCCGTCAATTAGATAAATTTAAAGAGAAGCTTAAAAACAAATAAAATTAGAAAATAGGCTGCCGTATTCTTAGTTTTATTAAATAATATTTTTACATTTGCAAACCCAATTTTGGGGCGTTCTGTGTATGGCAGTAATTTAAAGAATTTGACCATTTACTTTGGTGTTTATGAGGTTTTTACAACTTCTGAAAACACGTAAAATTAATAGGTCATATTTCTTTTCAGTAAGCAGGAAT
>DPCJ01000101.1 GCA_003516705.1 Prolixibacteraceae bacterium
TTTTAAAATTCAACCAATAATTATCAAGCTACAAGTGGAAAAATATTGAAACAATGACGCTTACAAACTTCTTATCAACATCAAGAATTTTTATCCGAACCCAAACTTTATTTCCATAAACCTGTTATACTTGTGCAATTCAAAAATTTTATTTATATGAGAATCGTATTCTACTGGATTTTAGCTGTTTTTATCACATTTGCTGCCATAATTTATCAACGTAAAACAGGCCCCACCTACGACAAAAAAGTTAGCGTTGTAATTGACAATCAGGAATACAGATTCAAATTAATCAGAAGTCATGGTGGCACAACCGATTGTAAGGTTGAGTTGTCGATACCCGATACTCAGATTTCAGGAACTTTATTTTTCAAACAATTCCCCACTAACAATCCGTGGACCGAGGTTAATATGTTACGCGAGGGTGATAAATTGTCAGCAGCGCTTCCAAATCTTCCTCCTGCCGGTAAGTACGAATACAAAATCAACCTGAAAAAAGGAGAGCAAACTTTTGCTCTAAACCAGGGCGAACCTGTCATTATCAGGTTTAAAGGAGATGTTCCTGCTTTAGTTTTAATACCACACATTATTTTTATGTTTTTTGCTATGTTTCTTGGCAATGTGGCTGGAATAATGGCAGTATTTAAACATGCAAGGTTCAGGTTTTACGGAAATCTTACTGTTATCTTTCTTTTTGCAGGAGGTTTGATTTTAGGACCTTTGGTTCAAAAATATGCTTTTGGTGAATTTTGGGCAGGTGTTCCGTTTGCCTGGGATTTAACCGATAACAAAACTTTAATTGCATTTCTCTTCTGGGCGCTTGCCTGGTTTATGAACCGAAAATCGGAGAAACCGGTTTATACTGTTATTGCATCAATTGTTATGATAATTGTCTATTCAATACCTCACAGCATGTTTGGTTCGCAACTCGACCCTGAAACCGGTAAGGTTATTCAGGGTTGGATTCAGTTGTTTTTGTGATTGGGTGAATGAGCGATTGAGTTAATGAGGAAAAAAGGGAACCGTTCTTTTTGAATTGAAATCATAAAGAACGGTTCTCTTTTTATTTTGTAAATCTCAATTGACAACCAACAGAGAAGATAACTTTTCAGCTTCCTCTGAAATATATTTTCTGAATCCTTCTTCAGTTTTCCACTGTTCTTTTTCAAGCCCCCAAACCGAAAAGAAATAATGTTTTGCAGCGTCTTCGGTTTTACAGGATTGCCCGATATAATAGGTTTCGGCAATGGAGTGGCTGAAACTCTTTTCAACAACTGTTCTTTCGCCCAGAGCGAAGAAATTAATATCAGACGTTCTTCCTATTTTTCCTGCTCGCTTCAACGGAACGATTACAGCCATGCCAAGTTCATCGTTGTTCAGCGACTGAATATCGTGGGTGCCGATGCACCTGAAATCGCCTAATATCATTTCGAACGGTTCGCGTTTCAATTTACTGGTCACAATACCTGTAACAATCTGGTCGCCTTCCTTGCAACCATTTACAGTAACATCCGACTCAAACCAGTATTTGCCCGGATAAACTGAGATTCTTTCAACCGCACTGAGCATTTCACCATCCACGTTCCAACCCGAGTAATGCAATTCAAAAACCGAACGAAGCGGACCTTCCACTATTTTTTTGTATTCATACACTTCGGTTGAACCCAGCCTGAAAAGCGAATCATTTCTCATCAACGCCAGTCCGCCAGAGCCCAATGAACTCCCGCAATGCAAAATATCCATACCCCAATCGGCCAGTTCGTGATAAGAAGGCAATTCAGGAGTTTGAATTTTATCGATTATCATTTCAGGCTTCAGTTTTCCAAACAGATCTTTTACATTTCTGCAATCGAAATACACACGAAAAGCAATTTTATCGTTTTCCCAATTCACACTTTCGGCCTGTGCAATTATCTCGAAACCATCGTTACACGGAAGTGCACGATAATTATCAACCACTTTAAAACTACCGTCATCCTGTTTGATTCCCAACCTTAAATTGGTGCGTTTTTCAAACACAGGGTACGCTGACTGAGCAACTTGTTTAATAGTAACAGTTTTTGATTCACCGGCTTCCATATCAAAAACCAAAACTACTTCATCCCAATTACCATCTCCATCTAAATCATCAACCTGGCTGGGGATCAACTTATCTTCCGTTGTTTTAAAAACCGGTAAATTCCCGTCTTCCAACTTTATTTTTTGAGATAACTGTTCTTTGGTCAGTACAATAGCTTCATCGGTTCTGATAACATTTAAAGGGTTTTTAAATGTAAGTTGAGTTTTTGAATTGCATGAAACAAAAAGAGTTGCAACAATAATCAGCTTTAAAAATATTTTTTTCATCCTATAAATCTTTGGTTTTCATTCTTCATATTCCCTGGCGGAGAGGATAGCATGAAATTTTATAAATCATTTTCACCTTTTACATAGCCGAAATTGGCAAGAATGCCTCCATCGACAAAAAGAATATGACCATTAACAAAATCACTGGCTTTTGAGGCGAGAAACAATGCTGCATTACCAACATCTTCAGGTTCGCCCCAACGACCGGCTGGTGTGCGTGTCATTACAAGGTCGTTGAACGGATGATTGTTTTCGCGAATTGCAGCAGTTTGCGATGTGGCAATGTATCCCGGCCCGATACCGTTGATTTGCACATTATATTTCGCCCACTCGCAGGTCATGTTGGCGGTAAGCAATTTTAAACCTCCTTTGGCGGCTGCGTAGGCCGAAACGGAATTTCTGCCATAAATACTCATCATCGAGCACATATTTATGATTTTGCCTGAGCGTTTGGCAATCATTCCGGGAGCCACCCTTTTCGAAACAATCAAAGGAGCTACCAAATCAACATCAAGCACAAGTTTAAAATCGGAAAGCGGCATATCAAGAATTGGGACACGTTTGATAATTCCGGCATTGTTTACAAGAATATCAATTTCACCCACCTCTTTTTCGATGATTGAAATTCCGCGGTCAACATCCGCTTCATCGGTAACATTAAACATTACTGTAAAAACTTCAACGCCAGCATCTGCATATTCTGCTTTACAACTTTGCAGTTTTTCTTCTGAAATATCGTTCACACAAATTTTCGCACCAGCCTGCCCGAGTACTTTCCCGATTGCCATTCCAATACCGTGTGTACCGCCGGTTATCAGGGCTACTTTTCCTGTTAAATCAAATAATTGTTGTATCATTTTTTAGTATTGAGATATTAGTAAAGAGTACATGTTCGGTTCTGAATTCCGAGTTCCGAGTTCTAAATTTCAGATTTTCTGAAAACTTTGAACCCTAAACTCTGAACTTTTTATCTGAGTTCTGTTGGTTTTATAGCATCCATGTCAGAATAATCGAGATTTTCGCCGGCCATTCCCCAGATAAAATTGTAATTGCTGGTTCCGGCTGCGGCGTGTATCGACCAGTTGGGCGATATCACAGCCTGTTCGTTTTGCATCCAAATGTGGCGGGTTTCGTGAGGCTGCCCCATAAAATGGCAAATTGCCTGACCTTCGGGTACATCGAAATAAAAATATACCTCGTTTCTGCGGCTGTGCAAATGTGGTGGCATTGTATTCCAGACGCTACCGGTTTTCAGTTCAGTCATCCCCATTTGTAACTGGCACGTTTCAACCACGGTATTAATAAGTAACTGATTGATTGTCCTTTCGTTTGAAGTTTGAAGCGAGCCCAAATGAAGTTTGTTTGATTGCCCGAGCGTAATATGTTTAACCGGATATTCCTTGTGAGCCGGAGCCGAGTTAATATAAAAATGAGCTGGTTTTCCAGCATCAACCGACTTAAAAGTCACTTCGCGGCTACCTTTTCCAATGTACAAAGCATCTTTAAAATCGAGCTTGTAAGCAGTACCATCCACTTCAACAATTCCGGAGCCAGCCACATTAATAATTCCCACCTCGCGGCGCTCACAAAAATATGATGCTTTCAACGGATCGATGGGTTCGAGTTTTAAACCTACATTAAGAGGCACTGCCCCGCCAACAATAAAACGTTCGATAACTGAATAAACAAGTCTTATTTTGCCAGGTTCCATCACTTTTTCAACCAGAAACTCTTTTCTGATACGCGAAGTGTCATACGATTTAAAATCATCAGGATGGTAGTTGTACCTTTCCTCGTAAATGGTATTCATTGTTATTTGTATTTAATATTTCGAACTGAATTTTTTCTGATTTTTTTTACTACCGACATTGTGCAAAATCAAATTTTTGTAACCGTAATAAATCAGACACAGACAAAATTAGAATTAAAAAACATATTCGCAATCGATTGCATTTATAATTTTTTCATAGTTTTACGTGAAATTGCTACCAGAATGACAGACAGATTTGAAACTACAATTCACGATATTGCACGAAAACTTAATATCTCAGCTTCCACTGTTTCAAGGGCTTTAAATAACAATCCCATCATCAGCGAGGCAACCCGGCAAAAAATAAGGCAAACTGCCGAAGAAATGGGTTACCGCCCTAATACACTTGCGGCCAGTTTCAGAACAAAAAGAACAAATACAATCGGGGTGATTGTTCCCTTGATTAACCGTCACTTTTTTTCATCAGTAATTAGCGGTATTGAAGAAGTGGCTTACAAATCAGGTTTTACTGTTACCATTTCGCAATCGAACGACCAGTTTGAGAAGGAAGCCAAAATTGCACACACCCTGTTTACCAACCGGGTTGACGGAATAATTATTTCAATCGCCATGGAAACCAGGCAGTTTGACCACCTGAAACTTTTTTCGGCCAAAAATATTCCCCTCGTTTTTTTCGACCGTGTGGTTGATGAAATCGACGCTCATAAAATAGTGGCTGATGATTTTGGCGGAGCATACTTTGTTACAAAACACCTCATTGAACAGGGGGCCAAACAAATTGCACATATTGGCGGCCCGTTAAATTTGAAAATATATGAAAACAGACAAGCGGGTTATGTAAAGGCTTTGGAAGATGCAGGAATAAAGTTGAATCATTCAATGATTATTAATAACACGCTTCGACGCGAGGAAGGTACTGAGGCAATTCAAACTTTATTAAAAGACAATAATACAATTGATGCTGTTTTTTGCGCCAACGACACAACTGCATTAAGTTCAATTATTTACCTGAAAAGTATTGGCAAAAAAATTCCTGAGGATATTCTTGTGATGGGGTTCAGCAACGAGCCATTCTCAGAAGTTGTTACGCCTTCAATCAGTACTGTGCAACAACCCGGTTTTTTGATGGGCCAAAAAGCAGCATCGTTGTTAATTGAACAGATAACCAACAAATCGGAAAACCATGAATTTCTTACCATCGTAATGCCTACCGACCTCATCATTCGTGAATCATCAGTTCGGAAATAACCAAATAAAAAAGCCTGCCCTGTATAAACAGAACAGGCTTGTAGTAATTTATGTTGTCCGGATTATTCGTCTATCGAAATAGCTTCAACCGGGCAAACTTCTGCACATGAACCACAGTCGGTACAAAGACTGGCGTCAATCTTATAGATATCACCTTCAGAAATTGCATCCACCGGACACTCGTCAATGCATGTTCCACATGCAATACACTCTTCAGAAATTTTGTATGCCATAACTAGCGATTTTTTAAGTTAAACATTTCCTTTGCGCAAATGTAATAAGTTTCAGTAAAAATCATTATTTGGTCATCTTAAATTTCCCCGATTTCACAAACTGGTTACATCAAAACAATGCCATTCAACAACTTAACCACAATATTTTTTTCAATTCCAAATAAGGTGTTTTTGTTAATTTTACCTGCAAAACAATATCGATATGTCAATTGAATGGTTACTACAATACAACCCGATTTTACTGGCATTAATGGCTGCACTTTTTACCTGGGGACTGACAGCGCTTGGTTCGGCCATGGTTTTCTTTTTTAAGGAAATCAATCAGAAAGTACTCAACTCGATGCTCGGTTTTGCTGCCGGAGTAATGATTGCCGCCAGTTTCTGGTCACTGCTGAACCCTGCTATTACAATGACTGAAGCCAAAGGCGGAGTACCATGGATCCCGGCTTTTACGGGATTTTTGGCCGGAGGCGCATTTCTTTACCTCATCGACCGTTTGTTACCCCACTTGCACATGGGGTTAAAGATTGATAAGGCCGAAGGTATTCACACCAACTGGCAACGCAGTGTTTTGCTGGTTTTGGCAATTACGCTGCACAATATTCCCGAAGGTTTGGCAGTAGGTGTTGCTTTTGGCGTTTTGGCGAGTACACCAGACGCCACATCGCTTGCCGGTGCGATTGCGCTTGCTATGGGTATAGGGTTACAGAATTTTCCTGAAGGAGCTGCAGTTTCAATACCTTTGCGACGTGAAGGCTTTTCGAGATTAAAAGCGTTTAATTACGGGCAGCTTTCAGGAATTGTTGAACCAATTGCCGCCGTTTTAGGAGCTTACCTGGTTTTTGTAATGGAGCCGATACTTCCGTTTGCACTTTCGTTTGCAGCCGGCGCAATGATATTTGTTGTAGTTGAAGAGCTGATTCCGGAATCGCAAACCGGCAATGAAACTGACCTTTCCACAATTGGTGCGATGCTGGGTTTTGCTACCATGATGTTACTCGATGTGGCGCTGGGGTAAGTATGCGTGAATGCGTAAATGCTATAATGAGTGAATGCAGAATTTTCTCAATTTCCTCAATTTTTAATTTTTAATTTTTAATTGACCCCTTATAGTATTTGCACACACCGGTGAGTCCACATTTATCGCATTTCGGGCTCCGGGCCAGGCAAACATATCGCCCATGTAAAATAAGCCAGTGATGTGCTTTGGGGATTAATTCCTCCGGAATATATTTCACCAGCTGTTTTTCGGTTTCGAGCGGCGTTTTCGAATCAACACTTAAACCAATCCGCGCAGCCACCCTGAAAACATGGGTATCAACCGCCATTGCAGGTTTATTAAAAACCACCGATGCTATTACATTTGCTGTTTTACGGCCAACACCAGGCAATTTTTGCAATTCATCAATATCTCCCGGTACTTCACCATTAAACAATTCAATCAGTTTTTGCGCCATGCCAACCAGATGCTTCGATTTGTTGTTTGGATATGAACACGAGCGGATATAATCGAAAACTTCTGCCGGATCAGCCTCTGCCATTTTCTGAGGCGTTGGAAATCGTTTCATCAAATCGGGGGTGATTTGATTGACTCTTTTATCGGTACACTGCGCTGAAAGGATAACTGCCACAAGCAATTCAAAGGGATTATCGTTGTAGTCAAGCTCTGTCTCAGCCACAGGCATTTCGCGCTGAAAATAATCAATTACGAATTCAAAGAGTTCTTTTTTCCGCATGTTAAAGTTTTTGAACGAAAATAACAGAAAAACCTGTCCATTGGTTACGTTTTAACGACCTGTTCCCTTCAAACCGTTTTTGGCAGATTTTTGTATCTTCGGCGCTGAATTTTTCAAATAGACCATATCTTTTATGCCAAAGCAAAAATACATTCTGCTTATAATTTTTCTCATAGTTGCTATTGCCACGCTGGTTGTCGGGTACACCTTTGTTCAGGATAAACCGGCAATGGAAAAGATAATTGAACAGGTAATTCCGGTTGACCATTCAAAAGAAATAAAAGATGTCCTCACCCAATTCGACAGTATTTATAATGCTGCAAACGATTCGTCGGATGCAGTGGGCGGGGCCGTTGTAATTACTTACAAAGGACAGATTGTTTTTACAAAATGTTTTGGAGTGAAGACAATCGGAGAAAATAACCCGGTGGATGAGAACACACTTTTCCGATTGGCTTCCGTTTCAAAAGCGGTTACAGGTGTGCTTGCAGGTATTCTTGTAAACGAAAATGTGGTAGGGCTCGATGAGAAAGTAACCGATCTGATTCCCGGGTTCAGGCTAAAAAACGAAGAAAATACAAAAAATCTGACAGTCAGACATCTGCTCAGTCATTCTTCAGGATTGGAACCTCATGCCTTTGACATGATGGTGGAAGACCTTGTTCCGCTCGACCAAATCACAGCCCGGTTAAATGAAGCTGAAATAGCCGCACCACCAGGTAAAGTTTATGCCTACCAAAATGTGATATTCAGTCTGTTCGACCCGGTTATTCAGGCCAAAACACAAAAAACCTATCAGCAGGTGATGAAAGAAAAGGTTTTCGAACCTTTCGGTATGAAAAATGCCTCGCTTGATTTTGAATCGTTTGAAAACAGCACAAACAAGGCATTTCCACACCAGCAGACCGAAAAAAGTTACAAGGTTCTAAAACTGAATAACCGCTATTATTCAACCGCCCCGGCTGCGGGTGTAAATGCCAGTATTTCAGACATGGGCCAGTTTTTGCTTGCCATCTCAGGCAATGACGACGACCTTTTTCCGGCTGAAGCAAGGCAAATTACTTTCACTCCACAAATCGAAACGCCTTTAAAAAGAAGTTACTACCGCAACTGGGGAGCGCTCGGCACAAAATATTACGCATTAGGCTGGCGGATTGTAAATTTTAAAAACCACACCATTGCCCATCACAGCGGCTACGTTTCAGGTTACCAGTCCGAAATTGCGGTTTGTTCAGATTACGAAACAGGAATTGCGTTGTTAACCAACTCACCCAACAACATGTTCGCCACAAGTGTTCCCAAGTATTTATCGCTTTTGATTGACCACAAACAAAAACAGGAACAACAGTCAGCCGATACAATACTTGTCAACGTACAATGATTGAGAAAAATATCAGTTTACATTTAAATTATTCAAATGAGACCATTACTGCAGGGTGAAAATCTTTCGAAACGATGGAGCGAAACGCTGCTTTTCGATAACATTTCGATGACCATTTTTGAGGGTCAGAAAGTGGCGCTGATTGCACGTAACGGAGCAGGAAAATCTACTTTACTCGATATTCTGGCTGGCAAAGAAACTGCCGATACAGGCAAGGTAACTGTTACCAACGACGTGGCAATCGGTTATTTCGAACAAATTCCGCAACTAAACCCTGAACATACAGTGATTGAAGAAATTTTTGTTTCCGACAACGAGAAACTGCGGACGATAAAAGCTTTTGAGCTGGCCATTGCCAAAAACGACCAGCATAAAGTGGCCGAGATTTCGGCAAAAATGGATGAACTGAATGCCTGGGATATTGAAGTTGAAATCAAACAGATTCTTTCGCAGCTTAAAATCATCAATCTTGAACAAAAAACAGGCGAACTTTCGGGCGGTCAGAAAAAACGGCTTGCACTGGCAAAAGTGCTCATTAACAAACCCGACCTGCTGATTCTGGATGAGCCAACCAACCACCTCGACCTCGAAATGATTGAATGGCTTGAGTCGTATCTCGAAAAAACAAAATCGACACTGCTGATGGTGACACACGACCGATATTTTCTCGACCGCGTGTGCAACGAAATCCTCGAAATGGAAGACAACCAGATTTACCGTTACCTCGGCAACTACTCTTATTTTCTTGAAAAACGCGATGAGCGGATTGAGATGCAGCAGGCCACTGTTACCAAAGCAAAAAACCTGCTGCGCACAGAAATTGAGTGGATGCGGCGGATGCCTCAGGCCCGCAGCCATAAAGCGAAATACCGCATCAACGCGTTTTACGATTTAAAAGATAAAGCCTCGCTGAAGTACCAGAATGATGCGATAAATCTGAACGTAAAATCGGCACGATTAGGCAAAAAAATAGTTGAACTCGATAATGTTTCAAAAGAATTTCCAGGATTAAAACTTATCGAAAACTTTACCTATAAATTCTCGCGCGCCGAAAAAGTGGGAATTATTGGCAACAACGGAACCGGAAAATCAACTTTTCTGAACCTGATAACTGGCAGGTTACAACCCGATTCGGGACTAATTGAAGTTGGGCAAACCATCAAATTCGGATATTACCGCCAGGATGGAATTACATTTGATAACCGCGAGCGGGTGATTGACGCAGTTACAAAAATTGCCGATTTTATTGAGTTTGAAGATGGAACAAAAATGAGCGCCTCGCAAATGCTCACCCATTTTTTGTTTCCACCCGATACACAATACAATTTTATAGAGAAACTGAGTGGCGGCGAACAGCGAAGGCTCTACCTCTGCACTGTTTTAATGCAAAATCCCAATTTCCTGATTCTCGATGAGCCTACCAACGACCTGGATATCATGACACTGAATGTACTCGAAGATTATCTTGTTTCGTTTGGAGGGTGTGTGGTGGTGGTTTCTCACGACAGGTTTTTTATGGATAAAATTGTTGACCATCTTTTTGTTTTCGAAGGCAATGGCACGATTACCGATTTCCCCGGAAACTATACAATTTACCGGAATAAAATTGAAGCTGAACAGGAACTGGAAAAAATTCAGGCTAAAAAGAAAGAACCCGAAAAGAAAACGATTCAACCTGAAACAGCTCAATTAGGGAAACGAAAACTGACTTTTAACGAGAAGCGTGAATTAGAAACGCTTGAAACTGAAATTGCACACTTGGAAGCCGAGAAATCGCTGGCTGAAGATACTTTGAACTCAGGCAGTTGCGCCCACGATGAATTGTTCCGCTTATCGCAAAGGCTAGTAGCTATTAAATCGCAGCTCGACGAAAAAGAATTACGCTGGCTGGAATTAAGTGAATTAATGTAATTGACGGAATTTAAATATCTTCAAAATCGACGCCTGTAAAAGTGGGTGCAGGCTCGCTGGATTCAACTTCTTCGTTGCTTTTTTCGGCTAACGGCAGTTGGTTTTTGTTGATGTAACCCACAATTTCCTGCAAACAATCGGTAAACTTTTCAAAATCTTCGCGGTACAAAAATATTTTATGTTTTTCGTAATGAAAATCACCGTTGTCGCTAAAATGTTTTTTGCTTTCGGTAATGGTCAGGTAATACTCCTCGTTTCGGGTGCTTTTCACATCAAAAAAATAAGTCCTCTTCCCAGCCCTCACCACTTTTGAATAAACATCCTGGTTGAATTTTGCATCCGAATTTTTCAAATCTTCTTTATTATCAACACTTTCCATTCTAAATAAATTTGGTTTTTTTCAGTTTCAAGTCAAAAATAGAAAAATAATTCTTAGATGCAATTCTACTCTTATTTTAAACCTTGAAAATTAGCATCTTAAATCATGGATTTTGAACATTAATATATAAAAAAAAGAGGCATCAGCCTCTTTCTTAATTATTCATTTTAACTATAAATTTCTCTTTTTGCCGAAAGCAATGTGTTTTGCAAAAGCGAAACCCTTGTCATTGGTCCTACTCCGCCTGGCACTGGAGTAATAAAAGCGCACTTTTCTGCCACCTCGTCAAACAAAACATCGCCTTTCAGCCTGAAACCCGATTTGGTTTCGTCTGATTTTACACGTGTTGTTCCAACATCAATTACAACTGCACCTTCTTTTACCATGCTGCCTTTAACAAAACCGGGAACCCCGATGGCTGCAATCAGAATATCCGCTTTACGACAAACCTCTTCAAGATTTTCGGTGCGGCTGTGGGCAACTGTAACCGTGGCATTCACTGCTTTTTGCGACATGAGCACGCTCAACGGGCGACCAACAATGTTACTGCGGCCAATAATCACACAGTTTTTTCCGTTGGTTTCAATCTTGTAACGTTTCAGCAGTTCCACAATTCCGAAAGGCGTTGCCGAAACAAACGATGGTAAACCAATTACCATGCGACCTACGTTGGCCGGATGAAACCCGTCAACATCTTTTCGCGGGTCGATGGATTCTATTACTTTTTGTTCCGAAATGTGTTTAGGCAGTGGCAACTGAACAATAAATCCATCAAGGTCATCGTCTTCGTTCAGCTCCTTAATCTTAGCAAGCAATTCAACTTCAGTTACATCATCTTCGTAACGAATAAGCGAAGATTTGAATCCAACTGCCTCACAATCTTTTATTTTGTATGCCACATAAGTTTCGCTGCCACCATCGTGACCAACCAAAACAGCTGCCAGGTGAGGTTGCTTTTTACCATTTTTTACCATCTCAGCTACCTCGGCTGCAATCTCCTGCTTCATTTCAGCAGCCACTTTATTCCCGTCAATCAGTATCATATTTTGAAGAATTTGCCGGAAGTCCGATATCGGAAGTCCGAAGTTGTTTTTCTATTATTCAAACTCTCCCCCTCGGGGGAGTCGGTGGGGGCTTCTTATCTTTTTTTCATGCTGCTCATTGCCCGCTGCATGTTGTTGCCCTGCGAAACCATTTTCATCATCCGGCGGGTTTCGTCGAACTGTTTTAAAAGACGATTCACTTCCTGAACATCGGTTCCCGACCCGTCGGCAATACGTTTGCGGCGGGTTCCGTTGATAAGTGCAGGATTTTCACGTTCATAAGGAGTCATCGAATAGATAATTGCTTCAATATGTTTGAATGCGTCGTTGTCGATATCAAGGTTCTTCATGGCTTTGCCCATTCCCGGAATCATCCCCACCACATCTTTCAGGTTACCCATCTTTTTGATTTGGCTGATTTGCTTCAGGAAATCGTTAAAGTTGAATGTATTCTGCGCCAGTTTCTTTTGCAATTTCCGGGCTTCTTCAGCATCAAACTGTTCCTGTGCTTTTTCAACCAGCGAAACGATGTCACCCATCCCGAGGATACGGTCGGCCATACGGTCGGGGTGGAAAATATCTATTGCATCGAGTTTTTCCCCGGTTCCCACAAATTTGATGGGTTTTTCAACAACCGCGCGTATCGAAAGCGCCGCACCACCGCGGGTATCGCCATCAAGTTTGGTAAGCACCACGCCGTCGAAATCGAGCCTGTCGTTAAATTCCTTGGCTGTGTTCACCGCATCCTGCCCAGTCATCGAATCGACAACAAACAGAATTTCATCGGGATTCACCGCATTTTTGATGGCGGCAATTTCTTTCATCATCTGTTCATCAACCGCCAAACGACCTGCGGTGTCGATAATGACAATGTCGTTCCCGTTCTTTTTTGCTTCGGCAATGGCATTTTTCGCAATCTTCACCGGGTCCATGCTGCCCTCTTCAGTATAAACCGGAACATTAATTTGAGAACCCAGCACTTTTAACTGCTCGATAGCTGCAGGACGGTAAACGTCACCTGCAACCAAAAGCGGGTGCCGGCCTTTTTTGCTTTTCAACATCAGTGCCAGTTTGCCCGAGAAAGTGGTTTTACCCGAACCCTGCAACCCTGACATTAGGATAATCGCTGGTTTGCTCTTCAGGTTGATGTCGGTGAATTTGCCACCCATCAGTTCGGTGAGTTCGTCTTTTACAATTTTCACCATTAACTGGCCGGGTTTAATGGCTGTTAAAACCTGCTGACCCAAGGCTTTCTCCTTCACATCATCGGTAAACTTCTTGGCAATCTTAAAATTTACGTCGGCATCAAGCAGCGCGCGCCTGATTTCTTTCAATGTCTCGGCAACATTGATTTCAGTAATTTTTCCTTCGCCTTTTAACAGCTTAAATGACCTCTCGAGCCTATCGCTTAAATTCTCAAACATCGTTCTAATTTCTTTTGAAAATGAGGTGCAAAAATAAGGTTTAATGTTTAATGTTCAAGGTGAAAAATTAAAGGATTGGAAAAAAGTTTAAACGTTGCGCACGTGAATTCGAATTCGCGCATTTCAGCGGCTTATCGCCCACTTGAATACGGACAGGGAATTTGGTGAACCCATTTCTTTTCTAACTTTGCCCTTTGTTTAAAACTTCTTTATGAATTCCAAGATCATCGAAATAATTGCTCAGACGCTGAGAATCAGAACCGGACAGGTTACAAATACAATCACGCTGCTTGACGAAGGCGCTACCGTGCCTTTTATTTCGCGTTACCGGAAAGAGCGTACAGGAAGTCTCGACGAAGTGCAGGTATTAAACATTAAAGAGCAGCACGAAAAATTTACTGAACTCGAAAAACGCAAGGAAACAGTTTTAAAAACCATTGAAGAGCAACAGTTGCTAACACCCGAGTTGAAAACACGGATTGAAAATTGTTTTGATGGGGTTGAACTTGAAGATATTTACCTGCCCTACAAACCCAAACGCCGGACACGCGCCACCATTGCCCGCGAAAAGGGACTCGAACCACTGGCAAAAATTATGATGAAACAACTGGAACGCAGCATCGAAACACGGGCGGCTTCGCTTTTAAACGACCTGGTGGAAACCGTGGATGAAGCGCTGGCCGGTGCCCGCGATATAATTGCCGAGTGGATTAGCGAGAACGAAAAAGCCAGAAATATTGTCCGTCGCGGGTTTGAAAACAGCGCTGAAATCATTTCGAAAGTGATAAAGGGAAAGGAAACCGAAGCTGAAAAATACCGCGATTATTTTGATTGGAAAGAGCCGCTGAAAAAATGCCCTTCACACCGGCTGCTTGCCATGCGTCGTGGCGAAAACGAAGGCTTTTTGCGGGTTTCAATTACGCCCGATGTCGATAAAATTCTTGAACACCTGACCCGCTTTTTTGCAACCGGACTGAACAGTTGTGCCGACCATGTTGAAATGGCGGTGAACGACAGCCTGAAACGACTGATTCAACCTTCGATTGAAACCGAATTTGCCGCTCTTTCAAAAGAAAAAGCCGACGAGGAAGCCATTCGGGTTTTTGCCGAAAATATGCGTCAGTTGTTTCTGGCCCCGCCGTTAGGGCAAAAGCGGGTACTGGCTATCGACCCCGGTTACCGCACCGGCTGCAAAATTGTATGTTTAGATGAACAGGGGAACCTGTTACACAACGAGACCATTTATCCGCACAAACCACAGGAAGATTTTAAAATGGCGGCGAAAAAGCTGTCTTCGATGGTGGAGATGTATAAAATTGAAGCAGTGGCCATTGGCGACGGAACTGCCAGTCGCGAAACCGAAGCTTTTATAAAAAGGCTTCATTTCGATCGCGAACTGCGCATTTATATGGTAAACGAGGATGGCGCTTCGGTGTATTCGGCTTCGTCGATTGCGCGTCAGGAATTTCCGCAATACGATGTTACTGTGCGCGGCGCTGTTTCTATTGGCCGGAGATTGATGGATCCGCTGGCTGAACTCGTAAAAATCGACCCGAAAAGCATTGGCGTTGGCCAGTACCAGCACGATGTTGACCAGAAAAAACTAAAAAACAGCCTAGATTCAGTGGTCGAACTCAGCGTAAACTCAGTGGGCGTAAACCTGAATACGGCCAGCAAACATTTGCTTACCTACATTTCAGGTTTGGGGCCACAATTAGCTGAAAACATTACGGTCTACCGCAAAGAAAATGGTCCGTTTGCTTCGCGCGATGAACTGAAAAAAGTGCCACGAATGGGGCCGGTAGCTTTTGAACAGTCGGCGGGATTTTTAAGAATTCCTGATGCTAAAAATCCGCTCGATAACTCGGCGGTTCACCCTGAATCGTACAAAATTGTGGAGAGGATTGCCAAAGATTTGAAATGCGGCATCAGCGAACTTGTGCGCAATGAAATACTTGTGAACCAAATTGACTGGCAAAAATATGTTACCGAAAAAACAGGGTTACCAACGCTGAACGATATTAAAGCAGAATTGCTGAAACCAGGCCGCGACCCGCGAAAAGCCATCAAAATATTTGAGTTCGCCGAAGGAGTTTATTCAATTAACGATTTAAAAGAAGGGATGGTTTTGCCCGGAATTGTAAACAACATCACCAACTTCGGGGCGTTTGTCGATTTGGGAATCAAGGAATCGGGGCTGATTCACATTTCTGAAATGGCCGACAAGTTTATTTCTGACCCGAACACGGTAGTGAAACTACAGCAACACCTGATGGTGCGTGTAAAAGAAGTGGATATTGCCCGCAAACGAATTCAGCTTTCGTTAAAAGGTTTATAACATTTTCAAAGTTTTAAACTTTGAAAATGTTATAAATCCGGCTACTCCTCATCTTCGTCGAGCAATTCTTCGTTTTCAAACTCTTTTTCAAGAAACTCTTCAGCTGCTTCAATTAAACTGGCAATGAGCTCCTCGTCGCCCGGTTCACCATCAATCCAGTGTATTTCCTGATTGCTCCAAAAATCATCGATGTCTGATTCTACAATAAACCGCGGTGTTTCGGTGTGAACCACAAATATGGTTTCGGGAGTTTCCTGTGAATTGTCGGCGAGTAAGAATTTTGGTAACATGGCTTTTACTTTTAAGAATTATATGTTACGAATTTACAATTAATTGCCTTTCTGCATGGCACTTTCAGTAAATATTATTCAAAATTTGATTTTTACTTCTTTTTACAAAAAGCCTTCTGTGAAAACCGATAGTAATCGAAATAGAATGTTATTTTAGCCACTATTAAAATAAAAACCAGCCTGTAATGAATAAACTGAACGATTTTTTATCTCTCATCGACGGCTATATCGGTGGCTCACAATGGTTTGTTTTCCTGCTCCTCGGCACCGGTGTTTTCTTCACTATTTACCTGAAATTTCCGCAATTCAGGTACCTGAAACCTGCTTTTCGCATTGTTCGCGGTAAGTTCGACAAGGCTGGTGACAAAGGAGATACAACTCATTTTCAGGCCTTGGCCACTGCTTTATCCGGAACAGTTGGAACCGGCAATATTGCAGGTGTTGCACTGGCAATTCATCTGGGCGGTCCGGCAGCATTGTTCTGGATGCTGGTTACAGCAGCAGTTGGTATGACTACCAAATTTGTGGAAGTTACGCTTTCGCACAAATACCGCGAATTTGCAGAAGATGGATCTGTTTCAGGCGGACCGATGTATTACATGAAAAACAGACTGAACATGAAATGGCTGGCTGCGATTTTTGCGGTTGCCACTATTTTATCATCATTCGGAACCGGCAGTTTACCACAAATTAACAGTATTGCCAATTCACTTTACGAAACTACAGGCATCAATCACATGGTCACCGGTGGAATTCTCACGGTTATTCTGGCATTAATTATTTTGGGAGGCATTAAACGCATTGCAAAAGTTACAGAAAAGCTCACACCGTTTATGGCCATCGTTTACTTTCTTGGAGCATTGGGTGTGATTCTGTACAATTACGAAAATATAATACCATCTATTCTTGAAATCGGAAGAGATTTGTTTACAGGAACAGCCGCTGCCGGAGGTTTTCTGGGTGGAAGTGTTGCCTTTGCGTTTAACAGAGGTGTTAACCGCGGATTATTCTCTAACGAAGCCGGACAAGGTTCTGCTCCGATTGCACATGCAGCAGCCCGCGCCCACGAACCTGTTTCTGAAGGACTTGTAGCTTTGTTCGAGCCTTTTATCGATACAATTATTATTTGTACACTTACTGGTTTGGTCATATTATCGTCAGGAGTTTGGAAGGAAAAATTTGAAAATAAATTTCAGGAAGCCGATTTGGTTGTTTTAAACGGAACCTATTCTGATAAAAATGAACAGGACGTAGATAAACTCTATCACTTTCTGGCAAAAAAGGCCGATTTACCCTTGTTCTCAGGCAAACTTAATGTGGTAAACGGAATCATTGATAATCAGCCAACAATGATTCATTCGCGCTCGGTTGCCGAAGATGTGAAGGTTTCTATGAATAATCAGCCATATTCTGGTTCAATTGCCTTTGAAAACGGAAAGCTTGTAAGCCAGCAGGGGTTGAGTATTGCGGGTAAATCGCTGCTGCACAGTGCACCACTTACAACTGTAGCCTTTTCGCGCAGCTGGTTTGGTGAATATGGCAAATATGTGGTTGCCTTTGGTTTATTGCTTTTTGCTTTCTCCACTGCCATCAGCTGGTCGTACTATGGCGACAGGGCTGTAACCTATCTTTGGGGTTCAGGAAAAGTAATTTACTACCACATCATTTATGTAATCGGATTCTTTCTGGCCTCGTTTACCGACACTACAATCATCTGGACACTTTCAGGAATCACCATCGCTTTAATGACAATCCCAAACCTGTTTGGAATTCTGTCGCTTTCAAAAGAAATGAAAAATGAAGTGAAACTTTTCTGGAAAGAGTGGGAAAAACGGTTCCCGGGTGAAAAGGTTCGGAAATAGTTATATTTCACCCGGAAGGAAGAAATCTGGTAGAATAACGAATTGTGAATTCTGATTAACGATTTCAGAAATATCAGGCAACACGAGTATTTAGTTCAGGATTTTGAAAACATCAAAAATTCATAAAACCTTTTTTGATATATCTTTTTTTTTATCGAAGACCATTTACAAATTGAATTGACTTCCTATATTTGTTAAATCCTTTAACAAAATGAAAAATGTATAAAATCCTTCTTACCACTTTTTTTATCTTCCTGTTTTTATTTAATTCTTTCAGTCAAAAAGGTTATTACGCAAATGACACACTAAAAGCTGTCGGAGTAGATATTGCAGACAGGGGTAGTATTCTGAATTCAAAAATTTGCCAGATAAAGAATAAGGATACAATTACTGAATTTTCTCCTTATGAAATTATTGAATATGGAATTTCTGAAGACCTAATCTATGTTGCTAAGGATATTTTTATCAATGATACTTTAAAACGTGTATTCCTCGAAGTATTACTAAAGGGGAAAACAACCCTGTATTATTACAGGAACGAGAATTATGGTACATTCTATATCAGCAAAGACTCAGTCACGTTGATTGAAATTCCCGAAAAAGGGAACAATGAAAAGCAATATTACAAATCGGTTTTGAGAGATATTACTTCCGATTGTATGGAAGTATCCGAAGCAATAAACCTTGTTAAATACAACAGAAAAACAGTTACAGAACTGATAAATCGATATAATAATTGCGAAGATAAACCTTTCCCCTTTTTCAAATTCGGGGTTTTGGGAGGATATGAATTTTCCAGACTTGCAAATCCTTCTCAAGTTACCCCATTTTTTCTTGAGTATCTGGATTATCAGTCTAATGGATTCTTCACTTTTGGTTTGTTTGCTGATATACCAATTTTACCAACCAACTTTTCTGTTCACTTTGAACTTTATCATTCCAGTCATAAATTCTCTGAAACGGGAACAAAAAACAACGAATATTATGACCTGACAGCCAATCAGAATGCGATAAAAATGCCCGTTTTACTCCGGTATTCATTCAACAAAGGAAAAACAATTCCATACATTAATGCAGGTGGAATTATCGCATACAATTACAAACATCAAAACACCATTTATTTGTCTTCTATAAAAAATGATAATGTTGAAGTTGAGGTATTGAATGGAATTTCAGTGTTTTCAGGTTTTCAATATGGATTCTCAGGTGGTGGTGGAATCGAACGTAAAATCAATTACAGAAATGCTTTGTTTTTAGAGTTAAGGTTTAACAAGTTATTCGGGCAATCAAAGAATACCCTTGGCAACAATGAATTACAGTTAATCACCGGCATAAACTTCTGAATATGAAAACGATTAATTTACTTCCTCTGCTATTATTTGCAGTATTTCTTTGGGGATGTCAGGAAGATGCAGAAATACAACCCAAAGATTATCCTTTTATTGTTACGAAAGATGCAACGCAAATTGATTCCACCGGAGTAACCTTTAGTGCAGAAATACTGGATTTCGGGAAAGAAGAAATAATTGATTTCGGATTTATATGGTCTGGAGAACGGGGAGAATATATTCATTCTTTAAAAGAAACGGGAAACATTAAAGATTTCAATTTCCGGTTAACAAGCGATTTAAAAGATGAGGAAGTATTGACTTACAAAGCATTTATAAAAACCAATGCAAATACTGTTTATGCAAATACGATAGATTTTGTAAGCAATGGTTCAAAAATACCGGTTATAAAAGACTTTTATCCAAAAGAAGGATACGATAGTACAAAAGTCACAATTATCGGTTCCAATTTTAGTTACAAGCCTGAAAATAATCTTGTAATGATTAATGGGTTGGAAGTTAAACTGATTCAATCATCTTTTGACACGCTTAGTTTTATAATTCCGGAGAACAACTTTTATGGTGCCGCAGAAATTGTTATACAAGTAGGTGAAACAAAAGTTGTTGCGAAAGAAAAATTCTTAATTACTGGTCCGGTTATTACAGATATTTCAGTAAATGAGGGTTATTCAGGTGATTTTATATTTATAACCGGAAATAATTTATACAAAAGGAAAGAGGTATCATTATTTTTAGGCGAATTAAAATCTTCGATATTAGAAATTAGTGATACTAAAATAAAAGCAGTTGTTCCTTCAAGATATTATGGAGATGCTTATAGTGAGTATAAAGCCAAAATCATATTCACTGCTGAAGAAAAAGTTGTTGAATCAAATGAAGATTTTTTAATTAAACCCTCATGGAAAAGAAAAAATGGAATTGGATTCACAATAAATAACAGTGAAATAGTAACATACAACAATAAAGCATACCTGTTGGAACAATTCAGACCTATAATGCATCAGTATGATGCGGCTACCGATCTTTGGGAAACACTTGTTAGTTCAGAAAATCCGACTAAGAGACATGAAAAGAGTTTACAGATTGTTATTGGTGATTCTCTTTATTTTGTTGGAGGAAATGTAGATTTCGTCCCCTCCAATAAAATTTGGGTATTTGATTTTTTTCAAAAAAAATGGTATGAAAAAAGAAACTTACCATTTAGCTTTATCAGAGCCACTTATTTTATTCTCGAAAATACGGTTCATGTGGTAACAAATGATGGTCGTCACTGGATATGTGATTTTGCTAACGGAAAGTATGTTGAACTTAGCAAATTCCCTGAGAAATTTGATGAGTGGAGCTATTTTGGTTATAGTTTTACTTCAGAAAACAGAGTCTTTCTGGTTACTATTCAAAACACTTTTGAATATGATAAAATGAATGATTCTTGGACTAGAATTGCAAATAATTCATTTGTCAATAGTAGCTATAATGCTCCTCCTGTTGGATTTAGTTATTTAGGTAATGGTTATGTTTTTTATCCTTCAGCAAATTCGATTTTTAAATTTCACCCTGAAGAAAAGTTGTGGGTTAATACTGCGAATTATCCCGAATGGGTTGGTGATCATGCCAGGTACAGCACTTTTATATTAAATGACATGGTTTATATTGAAGATTTGGATGATTATTATACAAACATGGTTGGTTACAAAAATGAATAAATATGAAATACAAAATCATAATCATAGTCTTTTCGCTTTTCCTTTATTCATCGTGCGAAAAAGAAACCGAATTTGATATGTATATAGTTTTGTAATACCAGTTTCCTATTTTTGCGCAGAATTTGAAATATTACAATGCAAAAATTTTATCCTGATAATTTTGAGTTGAAAATCGGTTTTGATCGAATTCGCGAAATGCTGCACAACTTTTGCCTCAGCAACATGGGGCACGAATGGGTTGAAGCTGTTCATTTTCAGGATGATTTTAGTAATATTTCAGCGCAACTTGGCGAAACCGACGAGTTTTGCCGCATCGTTCGCGAATTCGATAATTTTCCTTCGAATCACTTTTTCGACCTGCGCGAGGCTTTACAAAAAATAAGCATCGAAGGTCGTTTTCTTGAACCCGAAGAATTGTTCGACCTGAAACGCTCACTCGAATCGGTGCGGGCTATCGTTGCTTTTTTCAATAAACAGGAAGAATCTGTTTTCCCTTTATTGAAAAAGAAAACCCAAAATGTGCAGGTTTTCCCTTACATCTACGAACGTATCGATGCCATTATCAATAAGTTTGGGAAAATACGAGACAATGCCACACCCGAACTTGCCAACATCAGGCGCGAAATTTTATCGCGACAATCAAACATGTCGAAACGGTTGCACGCCATTTTAAAACAGGCGCAAAAAGATGGGCTGGTTGACGAAGATGCCACGGTTACCATTCGCGACGGACGTGCAGTGATACCAATTGCTGCCGGCAACAAGCGCAAACTAAAAGGGATTGTTTACGATGAGTCGTCAACCGGAAAAACCTCGTATGTTGAGCCAAACGAAATCGTGGAAATGAACAACGAAATCCGCGAACTTGAATATGCCGAACGCCGCGAAATCATAAAAATCCTCACCACTTTTTCAAACGATATCAGGCCTTACCTCACCGATTTGCTGTTTTCGTACGACTTTCTGGGCGAAATCGATTTTATCCGTTCAAAAGCAAAACTTGCTGTTGAGCTTGGCGCAATAAAACCCGATTTTGCGCCGCACCCAGTCATCGACTGGTTTCAGGCAGTTCATCCGGTTTTGATGAAAGCGCTGAAAAAGGAGAACAGGAAAATCGTTCCGCTCAACATCAGGCTGAACGCTGAAAAACATATTTTACTGATTTCAGGGCCAAATGCAGGTGGAAAATCGGTTTGTCTGAAAACAGTCGGGTTGCTGCAATATATGCTGCAATGCGGATTGCTCATTCCCATTTCTGAAGGCAGCCGGACCGGAATTTTCAGTAAAATTTTTATTGACATTGGTGATGAGCAGTCGCTCGAAAACGACCTGAGTACTTACAGTTCGCACCTGCTGAATATGAAACATTTTGTAAAATTCAGCGATGAGAAAACATTGATTCTGATTGACGAATTCGGAACCGGAACCGAACCCATGCTTGGTGGCGCCATTGCCGAATCGATACTCGACAAGCTGAACCAACTCGGCACATTCGGGGTAATTACAACCCACTACACCAACCTGAAACACTTTGCCTCATCGGCGCCCGGAATCGAAAACGGAGCCATGTTATACGATTCGCAAAATATGAACCCGCTTTTTCAGCTTGAAATGGGAAAACCCGGCAGTTCGTTTGCTTTCGAAATTGCCCGGAAAATTGGGTTGCCCGAAGATATTCTGGAAAAAGCCACAGAAAAAATAGGGAAAGACCACATTGATTTCGACCGCAACCTGAGACAAATCAACCGCGACAAACGGTATTGGGAAACCAAACGTGAGAAAATCAGAAAAGTGGAGAAAATTCTGGACGAAATGGCCGCTAATTATGAAACCGAGTTGAAAGAAACCCAGAAACAGCGTAAAGAGATTCTGAAAAAAACAAAAGAAGAAGCCGATATTCTGCTTTCAGGAATCAATAAAAAGATAGAAAACACCATTCACGAAATAAAAAAAGAACAAGCCGACAAGGAAAAAACCCGAAAAGCAAGAGAAGAACTTTTGGTGCTGAAAACCGAGGTGATTGAAAAAACCACTGCCGACGATGCTTCAATTGATGCAAAAATCAAAAAATTGCAGGAACGCGAAAAAGCGCGGAATGAAAAACGTCCCGAAAAACCAAAACCGGTTGTTCTTCAAAAAGAACCAGAAAATAATGACCCGAAACCCGGCGACAAAGTTCGGCTGGCAGGGCAAAACAATGTGGGTGACCTTATCGAAATCAACAAAAAAAATGCGGTTATCGCGTTTGGTCAGCTCATCACTACAGTTCCTGTTACTCAAATCGAAAAAATAAGCAACAACGAGGCAAAAAGAATATCAAATGTCCCGATGTTTAGTAAATCGCGTTTACTTAGCAACTTATCAGAAAGCAAAATCAGTTTTAAATCTGAAATTGATATTCGCGGAAAGCGGGCAGAAGAAGCCATTTCGATAATCCAGGAATTTATCGACAAAGCCATTATGTTCGAAAAAAGTGAACTTCGGATTCTGCATGGAAAAGGAAACGGCATTTTGAAAGAAATCATCCGCAGTTACCTGAAATCGGAACCCATGGTACAGTCGTTTAAAGACGAACACGTTGATTTTGGCGGCGCCGGAATCACTGTGATTCAGCTTGCGATGTAATCAGATTTTCTGATAAACCGTTTTCAGAATTTCACTTTCGGTTTCCTTTGCCTGCTGCAAAATTTCCTTAGCTTCAGCAAGAACATGGCTCAAGTAGTTTTCATCTTTCAGTCCGGCTGCATTTATTTTTACATTCAGAAATGCGCCTTCAACAGCAGTTCGCGCGCAGAGTGCACCAACTCCGGCATCGGAAACCGAATTCGGATTACCGGTTTCAGCCATTGTTTTTATGATTTCCATTGAACCGGCTGCCAGTTTCATCACTTTTAAGGGAACTTCAATCGCATTTTTGGTGGCTTCCTGTATCGCTTTTTTTCTTACTGCAATCTCCTGTTCAGTTGTTTTTGGCAAATCAAAAGCGCTCATAATCTGATTAAAGGCCCTGGTATCTTCATCAACACAACTTAAAAGAGCAGTGTGATAGAATTTCCCCTTCTCTGCCCATTCAGAAAACTCATTCCATCGGTTGTCCCACCCACGTTTATGAGCAGAAAGATTGGCCACCATGGTTCCCAAAGCAGCACCCAATGCACCAACATATGCCGAAATTGAACCGCCTCCTGGCGCCGGCGATTCTGAAGCAGTTTCTTCAGCAAACTGTTTCAGGTTAAAATCGATTAACTTTTTAACCGAATTTTCAGCAATTACATATTCAATAATTTTTTTCTTCGGGTCGAACGGGGCAAGCTCGTTTAATCCAAGTGATTTAACAGCGATTTTAATAATCTCTTCATCCGAAATTCCGGTTGAACGTTGCTGTTTTTGAAGGAAATATTTGCCGGCATCGAGCAATGAATTTAACGGAATCAAGCCAATCAATTCGGACCCGGTAACCCGGATTCCGCGCTGGCGGGCTTTTTCACACACTTCATCAAAAGCCACATGCACTGGTGTAACCGAAATATCAGTCAGATTCATTGAAATTTGTGCAATCCCGTACTCTTCAATAAACCAACCAATAGCGCGTGTTTTTTTCAATGTCCCCGGAATGCGGATAGGTTCCCCGTTTTCGTCATTAATAATCTTACCGGTCACAGGATCGCCCTCTCGCAAAACCCTTCCGGCTTCTCGTACATCAAAAGCTATTGAATTGGCACGTCTGACAGAAGTTGTGTTCAGGTTTACATTGTAAGCCACCAGAAAATTTCGGGCGCCAATTGCTGAAGCTCCTGTTTTTGCTAAATTTTCAGACCATACCGATGGGCCAAAATCAGGCTTCCACCGCTCACCTTCGATGCGTTCTTTTAATCCTTCGTATTCTCCGGAACGGCAATTTGCAAGATTCTTTCTTTCATCTTTAAATGCTGAAAATTCGTAGCAAAATACCGGAATTCCCAATTCCTTCCCTACTCTTTCAGCCAGTTTACGGGCGTACTCCACCGCTTCTTCCATGGTTACATTTGCAACCGGAACCAACGGGCAAACATCGGTTGCACCAAAACGGGGGTGCTCACCTTTATGATTACGCATATCAATTACTTCGGCAGCTTTCTTTATTCCCCTGAAAGCAGCTTCAATCACATCGTCGGGCTCCCCAACAAAAGTTACAACCGTGCGATTGGTAGCTTTTCCAGGATCAACATCAAGCAATTTTATACTTTCAACACTTTCGATGGCATTTGTAATTTCTTTAATTACGACCATATTTCTGCCTTCAGAAAAATTGGGAACACATTCGAGAATTTTATTCATACCGGTAAATTTTCTTTCGGTTTTCGGTTCCGAAAATAACAACGACAGATGAGTCAGGCTATGATTTTTTACAGACTCTAAAATGATTGAATTTCGCCGTTAATGATAATTGTTTCAATCAGGTTCGAACCAAAATTATAGGGTAACGATGCAATACTTCCGGCTTCGGAAGTGATAAACAGATTTGCTGTTTTACCTTTTGTTATGCTGCCAAAACAGTCGCTGACACCCATCGCGTAAGCCGAGTTCAGCGTTGTAGCGTTAATAACTTCTTCAGGCAACATATTGTATTTTATGCAACCCAGCGCCGAAATAAAACTCATATTTCCACTGGGTGATGAGCCGGGATTAAAATCGGAAGCAAGAGCAACCGGCAAACCGGTATCAATCATTCTTCTGACTGGTGACAATGGCAGATTCAGAAAAAATGCTGCTCCGGGTAAAACTGTCGGCATGGTTTCAGTTCCTTTCAGTGCCTGTATTTCTTCGTCGCCCATGTATTCCAAATGGTCAACTGACAAAGCGTTGTATTTAACACCCACCTGAACGCCACCCGTAAGACCCAATTCATTGGCATGAATTTTTGGTCGCAATCCATATTTAATTCCTGCCAACAAAATCCTGTCAGTATCCTGTGGCGAGAAAAATCCCTTATCACAAAAAACGTCAATAAAATCAGCCAATTCATCAGCCGCAACCTGCGGAATCATCTCGTTAATAATTAAATCAACATAATTTGATGGTTTCGATTTGTACTTCTCGGGAATTGCATGTGCACCCAAAAAAGTGGAGCGAATGCAAATGGGCGCGGTTTCTTTTAATCGCCGGATTACCCGGAGCATTTTCAGTTCATCATCTGTATTCAAACCATAACCGCTTTTAATTTCGATGGCTCCCGTTCCCATTTTCATCACTTCAAAAATTCTGTCCATCGCATTGTGGTACAATTCATCTTCCGAAGT
>DPCJ01000138.1 GCA_003516705.1 Prolixibacteraceae bacterium
CTTTTTTCTGCGGTAAAAATCCTTCAAAAACAAATTTGTCGGTTGGCAACCCTGAAACTGCCAATGCAGGAATTAGTGCTGTAGGTCCAGGCAAACATTCCACATCAACTGCCTGCTCAACACAGGCACGTACCAGCAGAAATCCGGGGTCGGAGATTCCTGGTGTTCCGGCATCTGAAATCAAAGCAATCGTATTTCCTTCCTGAATTTTAGAAACCAATGAACCAACTGTTTTGTGCTCATTAAATTTATGATGTGCCCACAATTTCTTTTCGATTTCGAGATGCTGCAGCAATCGCGACGACACACGCGTATCTTCAGCTAAAATAATATCGGCATCCTTTAGCACCGAAACAGCCCGAAACGTAATATCGCCCAGGTTGCCAATCGGGGTTGGCACCAAAACAAGTTTTCCATATTTACTCATTGTGGAAACCTGCGTTTAATAAGCGTTACAAATTTGAGGCTCACTTCGGTTTTCTTCCATTTAAAATTTTGTTGCAGGTAAACAACAGCATCTTTCAGGTTCGACATTGAATCAAGGTTGGCCACAGTTTCGGCAAATTTGTCGGCATCTCCGTCAAAAAGTTCACGGATGTACTGAAAGCGGTCGTTGATTCCAACAGACGCCTGAATACTCGAAACCGGCATATTCGAAATTTTATTTTCAAGCTTTTGTGCATCAGCTGAAACCAGGTCGTTTACCGATTTTTCTTTTAAAAAACTATCGCCCAACCTTTTATTATGCTGGTCATCGTCAGTAGTTTCGTCTAACCTGAGTTCCTGTTGCTCCGCTTCTGATTTATTGGTCTGAAAACGTTTTTCAGGTTCCGGTTGCTGCCATTCATCCTCTTCCTCTGCTTCCGGCATATTTCCACCATCTTCTTCCGCAATTTCATTTATGGTATCTTCAAGATATTCCATAATTCCATTTACAATTACTCCCGGTACTGGCTGGTGTTCATCACGTAGCACCGGAGTTACCGGTTTTTGAACAACTTTTACAGGTTCTTCAACCTCATCAATTTTAATTAACGGTTCAGCTTTTACACGCCTCGGTTCCTCTGTTTTTTCATCCGGATGTCCAATGTACAATTGGACCAGTTTTCTGGCACTTTTTACACGGTTCTGAATAAACTCAGTTTCAATCTCATCGAATTGCAAACAGGTTTTTTCATCAAACATTTCTTCCAGTTCCAAAAGGTCTTTCAGAATGTATCCCAGCAGTTTTTTATTTTCCATTCTACGCAGGCTGATGTTTAAAATTTTACTTTTGTCAAAAGTACTAATTTCTGAATTACTTCATGTTTATTGAACGAAACATAAACTCTCCTAAAAAAACCGGCGTTGTTGAGGTGATTGCCGGTTCAATGTTTTCGGGGAAAACCGAAGAGCTGATACGTCGTTTAAAACGTGCCAAAATTGCACGTCAGAAAGTTGAAATTTTCAAACCAGCCATCGACATTCGTTACTCGCTGACCGAGGTGGTTTCGCATGATGAAAATTCCATTCAGTCAACACCGGTCGAAAATTCAGCCAATATTCTTTTACTCTCCGGAAATGTCGATGTGATTGGGATTGACGAAGCCCAGTTTTTCGACAAAGGGCTTGTGGAAGTGGTGGTTAAGTTAGCCAACCTGGGTATCAGGGTAATAGTGGCGGGGCTTGATATGGATTTTAAAGGCGAACCTTTTGGGCCGATTCCTGAACTAATGGCCATTGCCGACCACGTTGATAAGGTTCATGCTATTTGTGTGAAATGTGGAAATATAGCCCAGTTTTCGCACCGGTTATCGAACATGGAACAAGTTGTTTTGCTGGGCGAAAAAAATGTGTATGAACCACTTTGCCGAAGTTGTTTCCGCGAAACAAACGACAGCGCTGTTTAGCCCAAAGTTAAAACAAGCCAGGGTTTCTCTGACTTTCAAATGATTACAAACTGATACTTATTGTATGATTAACTTTACTATCGAATCAGTTACCCGCATTTTAAACGGAAAACTTTTCAAAGGAGTTGATTACACGAATTTGCCGGTTAAAAAAATTGTGACTGACAGCCGTAATTTTTTCGAAGGGAACAACACCGTTTTTATTGCGCTGAAAGGACCAAGAAATAATGGGCATCGTTATATTTCAAATCTCGCTGCAAAAGCAATTGCCGCATTTATAGTTTCAGAAAGCAAGGTTATTACGGATAAAGCGACATTTATTCTTGTTGAAGACACCACTGTGGCCTTGCAGCAATTAGCCGCTTTTAACCGGGCGCAAATGAAGTATCCGGTGATTGGAATTACAGGAAGCAACGGCAAAACCATTATTAAGGAGTGGTTATTTAACTTGCTCACGAATCAATATCGTATTGTTCGTAATCCAAAAAGCTACAATTCGCAGGTGGGTGTTCCGCTTTCGGTTTTGTTGATGGACTCATCGCACAATCTTGGCATTTTTGAAGCCGGAATTTCTCAACCCGGCGAAATGCAAAATCTGGCGGCAATTATTCAACCCGAAATCGGCATTTTCACCAATATTGGCGACGCGCACCAGGAGGGATTTATTTCGACAAAACAAAAAATCGAAGAAAAACTTAAGCTTTTTGAAAAAAGTAAAAAACTGGTTTACAGCGAAGATTCGCCTTTTATTGCTGAGACAGCAGGCAAATTCTGTACTGTTAAAGGCATTCAGCCGGTAAACTGGTCGTACAAAAACAAACAGGCTGCTATTCTTTTTTCGGTAAAAAAGGAAATGGAATTTACATTGGTCACCGCCAGTTTCAACAACACAAATGTGCAGTTTCAAATACCGTTTACCGATGACTCTTCGCTTGAAAATGCCTGTCATTGTTTTGCTGCAGTAATTGCATTGAACGCAGCAATCGGTTCGGTTTTGCCTGGGTT
Organism: Prolixibacteraceae bacterium; assembly: GCA_003516705.1. Lineage (GTDB taxonomy): Bacteria > Bacteroidota > Bacteroidia > Bacteroidales > Prolixibacteraceae > Draconibacterium. Next base: position 2,895 of record DPCJ01000138.1, read on the forward strand.
TACCACTCTTTTTCCTATTGAAATGCGACTTGAAATAAAACAGGGAATTAACAACTGTTTGCTGGTGAACGACTTTTACAACTCCGACCTGAATTCGCTCGCAATGGCACTTTCGGTTTTACACCAGCAGGCAGCCAAAGCGCATTTGTACAAGCTTGTTATAATTTCTGATATTCAGCAAACCGGATTGCCTGACAGTGAACTGTACCAACAAGTTAACAACTTACTTACCACCTGGAAGATTGATGAAATTATTGGAATTGGCACAGGAATTTCGGGGTGCTCCGATCTTTTTTCGATGAAAAAAAGCTTTTTCGACTCAACTGCCGATTTTATTGCGCGTATCAACCGCAGCCGTTTTCAGTCGGCGGCAATCCTTATAAAAGGCGCACGTCAGTTTACTTTCGAAAAAACACAACTGATGCTCCAGTTTAAGGCTCATCTTACCCGTCTTGAGATTGATTTGAATGCTCTCACAAACAACCTGAATGTTTACCGCAAACTACTGAACCCCGGGACAAAAATTATGGTGATGGTTAAAGCATTTTCGTATGGCAGCGGCGATATTGAAATTGCCAGCGCCCTTCAATACCAACAAGTTGATTACCTTGCCGTTGCTGTTACCGACGAAGGTGTTTTGCTGCGCAATGCCGGAATTTCAACACCTGTAATTGTGATGAACCCTGAACAGCAAAGCTTTCAGCATATTATCGATTTTCAGCTCGAACCCAATATTTACAGCATCGCGCTGCTCGAAAAATTTCTGGAAACTGCCCGACAGAATGGACTCCGCAATTTTCCGGTGCATTTAAAAATTGATACAGGAATGAACCGGCTCGGATTTAAATCGTCAGAAGAAATAAAACAGGTATTACAAATTCTGGAAGAAAGTGAACACCTGAAAATCAAATCAGTGTTTTCGCATCTGGCAGCCAGTGATGATGCCGGGTTCGATGACTTTACCCAATCTCAGTTTTCAAAATTTGATGAAATTTTAAACCTGATTTCAACAAAAGTAAACTATCCATTCGACAGGCATATTTTAAACTCGGCAGGCATTGAACGATTCCCAGAAAAGCAATACGAAATGGTTCGTCTTGGAATCGGACTTTACGGAATTTCTGTTACCGGACTGCCATTACAAAACATAGGTAAACTGCTCAGTACAGTTTCGCAGGTGAAAAAAGTTGCATTGGGAGAAACTGTGGGTTACAGCCGAAAAGGAGTGATAAACCGTGAAAGTAGCGTGGCAATTGTCCCGATGGGTTATGCCGACGGGCTTGACCGGAAACTGGGTAACCGCAACGGATGTGCATTTGTTGGCGGTAAGAAAGTACCAATTATCGGTAATATTTGTATGGATATGCTAATGCTTGATGTTAATGAGACCAATGTAAAAGAGGGGGATACAGTTGAATTCTTTGGCCCTGATATTTCAATCTCTGAGGTAGCTGAAAAAGCCGGAACAATCCCATACGAAATCCTCACCGGAATTTCGCAACGCGTAAAACGGGTTTATTTGCAGGAATAAATCAATGTCTGCCTGAATTGATATCAGAGGAAAACAATCGTGAAATCTTTTAGCCTAATTTACTTACCCTGTCAAGCCGGTACGGATCAAGAATCCTGATTTTCCGGCCATCAATCGTAATTACATTTTCGCTGGCAAGCGTTGACAGTGTCCGAATTGCATTCGAAGTTGTCATATTCGATAAATTGGCAATATCTTCGCGTGAAAGAAAAACCTTAAGCGTAACGCCATCACTTTCAACACCATATTTATCGCGTAATAACATCAAAGCTTCTGCAAGCCGTCCACGAATATGTTTCTGAGTTAACGATACAGTGCGCGAATAGGCAAATCCTAATTCACGCGACAATTTATTAACGATGCGCAACGAAAAATCACTGTTCCTGAGTGCACGGTTAAAGATAAATTCGGAACTTACAGTACAAACAAGTGCCTCTTCAATAGTGACGGCTGAAGTAAGATGCGGTTCGTTACCCAAAAGCGCGCGGTATCCTATTACCCCTAGTGGTTTACCCATTCTGATAATTTGTTCGCGACCGCCAACTCCATCCTTGTAAATCTTTACTTTACCATCAACCAGCATAATAAAACCTGTAGGTTTATCGCCTTCTTTATAAATAAATTCATTTCTGCGATAGTGAGAAAGCGAGATGTGTTCCTGCATCTCTTTTTTCTCCTGTGGATTTAAAACATAGAAAATAGATTTAGGATTTTCAGTAATGTCCTTTATTCCGAATTCTGAATTCAACATGCGGCTGGTGTGATAGTTTTTACACCTTCAAAGCTAAAAAAAAATTACAATGAACTCCATCGGAGTTAACAATTATTTTACATTTTCAATATCCCAAAAATTCAATAACAAATTGATTATCAATATCGATTATAATTTTAATATTTTGCCACCAGAGGCATTCTACGGCCAAAGCCGAAAGCTTTTGAACTGACCCTTAAAATTGGTGCTGCCTGAAAACGTTTATATTCATTCATGTTCACCATGCGGATTACGCGGTTCACCACTTTTTCATCGAAACCCATGTCAACAATTTCTTTTGGCGACAAATTCATTTCGATGTAGCCAAACAACATCCTGTCTAAATCGTTGTACTCGGGCAGCGAGTCGGTATCTTTCTGATCGGGCCGCAATTCAGCCGACGGTGGTTTGATGATTGTATTTTCGGGAATGATTTCCCTGTCGCGGTTAATAAAGCGGGACATTTTAAAAATGTCGGTTTTGTAAACATCGCCAAGCACGGCAAGTCCGCCATTCATATCGCCATACAAGGTGCCGTAACCCACCGCACTTTCGCTTTTGTTGGTAGTGTTTAAAAGAATATGACCAAACTTGTTTGAGATTGCCATCAGGTAAATTCCGCGGGCGCGCGCCTGGATGTTTTCTTCGGTAACACCAGGTGAAGTCCCTGCAAAAAGAGGCGACAAAGCCGCTTCGAACGCATCAACTGCCGGTTGAATTTTTACAATTTCATATTGAATACCCAAATTTTCAGCCAATTGACGGGCGTCTTCGACACTGTGGTCCGATGAATATTTTGACGGCAGCAAAAGTACGCGCACATTTTCGGCACCCAANNGGGTAAAACCCATTTTCCTGAAATAATCGCCAATACCTAAAACAAGTGCATCGTGAATTTTTTCGATGGTATCCGATTTGGGTTGAAGCTGTTTTTCTCCAATATTCCCGGTATCAACAAGCAGAAAATCTTCTTCGAAATATTTCAGTTCCTTAACAATTTCACCGTTTTCATTAATAAAAACCGANNCTCCATCAAAAATGAGTTCGGTTTGTGCGCCAACCTGATTGATGTACAAAACCGGAATTTTGAATCTTTTTGCTTTGTTAATCAGCACATTTTTACGCCACTCTTCCTGATTGTACGAGAAAGGAGATGCAGAGATGTTGATAACAAAAGCAGGGTTCAGTTTGGCTAATTCTTCCATCGGCGAAACCTGGTNNGGCAAAAGTGTTTTATCCTGAATGTATTGAATTGCACCGTCGAACAGCAGAAATGCAGCGTTAAAAAGCTGCTTCCCTTTTTCGTTTTGATTGATGCGCGGCGCCCCGACAATTGCTGCAATTCCTGTACAAAATGTGGCAATTTTTGCAACTGCATTTTCAGCTTTCTGAATAAACTCTTTCTTTTCTAACAAATCATGCGGATAATATCCGGTGACCGACAGTTCAGAAAAAACAACCAAATCAGCACCTTCTGTTTTCGCCTTTTCGATGTTTGCGATAATCTTAGCCGAATTTCCTTCGAAATCGCCGATGGTATAATTTAATTGAGCAAAAGCAATCTTCATACAAGCAGTTTAAAGTTAAAAGTTCCGGATTCCGGGTTTGTNNGGCGTATTGAAACAGAACCTGACAATTTTTTAAATGAAGACATCAAAATATCTTTTACTGATAATACTTGCTGCAATTATTTTTTCGTGCAGGCAAAATCCGTTGAAAGTAAAACTATCGGGCACTGAAAAAGAGATTGAAATCGTAAGATTCGACAACGAATTATTTAC
>DPCJ01000159.1 GCA_003516705.1 Prolixibacteraceae bacterium
TTATAAGAAACAGCCTGTGAAATGAGGAGTTTTTTTGTGAATTGGCGATTGGACAGGAAGTTTAAAAACTATATTTGTACCTACTGGTACCTACCGGTTGAAAGACGTTGGAAATAATGATATCAATTATTAAACCTGATTGAAAAATTTAAAAATTAAACCAATAAAAGAGTATGGCAAAAATTAATAGTTTGATTGAAAAGATTAATGGCGGGAAAAATCCGCTTTTTCAGGAATTATATGGTAATGATTCTGTTGTTTTGAAATCGGAAGCAGAAAGATATGCAACCCTGATGAGTGATTTTACAAAAACTTTCGGAACCGATGATGTGGAATTGTTCAGTTCACCCGGACGCACCGAAATTGGCGGAAACCATACAGACCATAATTATGGTCGTGTGCTTGCAGGTGCGGTTAACCTCGATAATATTGCGGTTGCCGGCAAAAACGGAACAAATACCATTCGCATCAAATCGGCCGGTTATCCCGAGTTTCAGGTTGAACTTACCGATTTTCAACCCAAAGAATCAGAGTTTTATACTTCGGTTTCATTAGTGAAAGGTATTGCAGCCAAAATGAAACAGAATGGTTATAATGTGGGTGGTTTCAACGCCTGTATTGATGGTCGGGTTCCAAAGGGTTCAGGATTAAGTTCTTCGGCATCATTCGAAGTTTTAATCGGCGCCATTTTTAACGAGCTTTTCAACGATGGAAAAATGAGCGCTGTTGAAAATGCGATTATAGGGCAATGGAGCGAAAACAACTACTTCGGTAAACCCTGTGGACTGATGGATCAGACTGCCTGCTCAGTTGGCGGTTTAATTACCATCGATTTTAAGGACCCTGCCAACCCCATTGTAAAAGAAGTTGATTTTGATTTTGTTTCAACCGGATTTTCGCTGGTGATAACCGATGTGGGTGGAGGTCATGACGATGCCGCTTCGCAGGCTGAGTACGCATCGTTGCCCACCGAAATGAAGGCAGTTGCAGCACAGCTTGGCGCTAAAGTTTTGAGAGAAGTTACTCTGGAACAAATCGTTGAAAAAATTCCGGCAATTCGAGAAAAAACCGGCGACAGGGCTATTTTAAGAGCCTACCATTTTCAGGGCGATAACCAACGTGTTGTTGAGCAGGTAGCGGCACTCGAACAAAACGATTTTCAGGCTTTTCTGAAAATGGTGGTTGATTCGGGTTACAGCTCGTACATGTACAACCAGAATATTTTTGATGTGGTGCACAAAGATGAACAGGTGGTTTCGCTTGCACTTGCTTTAAGTGAAATGGTATTGAAAGGAACTGGTGCGTGGCGCGTTCATGGCGGTGGTTTCGGAGGTACAATTCAGGCATTTGTTCCGCAGGAAAAACTTGCAGAATATGTAAAAACACTTGAACATGTTTATGGCGAGGGAAAATGTCACAAGCTGTTTATCAGGGCCAAAGGATCGATTAAACTCGAATTATAATGTTAAAACCAATATTTTTTTACTTTTACGTTTATAAGCCAGAATAAAAACCAGTTCTGAATAAATTAGAAAAAACTAAATAATTAATAACAAAAACTATTTAAATCTATTATCATGAATCAAAAAAAGAGTTATGCTTTGCCGATTTTTATGATGATCCTGCTTTTTGGGATGATCGCATTTGTTACCAATCTGGCTGCTCCAATGGGTGTAGTATTAAAATCTCAGTTTGGAGCTAGTAACTTTCTGGGGATGTTAGGTAACGCTGCAAACTTTATTGCATACGCAGTTATGGGGATTCCCGGAGGTATTCTTCTACAAAGAATTGGATATAAAAAGACTGCGCTAATTGCTATTGCTGTAGGATTTGTTGGTGTCGGAATTCAGTATCTTTCAGGTCATGTCAGTCAGGAAAGTGCATTTGCCGTTTATCTTTTAGGAGCATTCGTAGCAGGTTTTTCGATGACATTGTTAAATACAGTTGTAAATCCTATGCTTAACACCTTAGGTGGTGGCGGTAACAAAGGTAACCAGTTAATTCAGGTTGGAGGTTCTTTCAACTCTGTTATGGCAACAATTACTCCCGCATTTGTTGGTATTTTAATTGGAGAAGCAGCCAAAGCACAAATTACCGATATATTTCCGGTAATGTACATTGCAATGGGAATCTTTGCACTTGTTTTCTTTGTTCTGCTTGGAGTAAAAATTCCAGAGCCCAGTATTGAATATGCTAAAGAACCTTTAAAGGATTTAATGTCGGGCGCAATGAAATTCCGTCATTTTATTTTAGGTGCTGTAGGTATTTTTGTTTATGTAGGAGTTGAAGTTGGGATTCCGGGAACCATGTTTTTCTGGCTCTCTGAGATACCTGAAGTTGGTGCAACTACTGCAGGATTTGTTGGTGGAACTTATTGGTTGCTTATGTTGGCGGGCAGGTTAATCGGGGCTTCTATTGGAGGTAAGGTTTCAAGTAAAACGATGTTAACGGTAGCTTCTTTTGTTGGTTTGGTATTGGTTCTTGCAGCTATATTCTTTCCAACTTCAACAATGGTCGATTTACCCGTAATGCAAAGAACTGCCACAGGTATGCTTACATTTGGTTTGGCTGAAGTTCCTATTAACGCCATGTTTTTGGTATTAGTGGGTTTGTGTACTTCAATTATGTGGGGTGGTATTTTCAACCTGGCAGTTGAAGGATTAGGCAAATATCTGGCTGCTGCTTCCGGTATTTTTATGGTAATGGTTTGTGGTGGAGGTCTCTTGCCTTTACTTCAAAACTGGATTGCCGACGTTGCCGGATTTATTCCAAGTTATTGGGTAATGTTTGGAGGTTTGGCATACTTGTTATTTTACGCTTTGGTTGGAAGTAAAGTAACAAAACGTGCTGATGAAAAACTGAAAATATAATTGATATTAGTATTTGTTTCACAGATGTTTATATAAGTCAATCCGGTATTATAAAAGCCATTCGTTTAGCAGCGGATGGCTTTTTTTTCAGAAGACAAATGAAAAGCTGTTTTTATAAACAGATAAACTAAAACTATAAATGCTTTTTCAAAATAAAATGTATTTTTAACGCTTTTAAAGGAAACTCGGAAAATGCGAATTGATATAAAAAAAATCTTAAACTAAATTAATTACAACGTATTATGAACTGGAACTCAAATGAATTTATTTGGCTCGATTGGGTAATAATTGTGATTGGAATTCTGGCAATCGGCTGGGCTGTATGGCGTTCGATACAAAAACACAACCGCCAGCAAAAAGGTGCAGATAGCGAAGATTACCTGTTTGGCAAAGGAGAACCATGGTACATTATTGGTGCTGCTATCTTTGCTGCAAATATCGGCTCCGAACATCTTGTGGGGCTCGCTGGCACAGGTGCAGAATCAGGTGTTGCAATGGCGCACTGGGAAATGCACGGTTGGATGATCCTGATTCTGGGATGGCTCTTTGTCCCCTTTTATCAATTAATGAGCACCAAGTTAGGCAAAATCATAACAATGCCCGACTTCCTTAAAGCCCGTTATACACCGCGCACAGGATCATGGCTTTCAATTATTACGCTAATTGCCTATGTTTTAACCAAAGTAAGTGTTACCGCGTTTACCGGAGGTATTTTCATGGAAAGTCTCCTGGGTTTGCCTTTCTGGTACGGCGCTATTGGGTTAATTGTATTAACAGGTATTTTTACTGTTTTGGGAGGTATGAAAGGCGTTATGACCTTATCAGCAATACAAACTCCGATTCTTATTATTGGTTCATTCCTTGTTCTTTTCTTAGGTCTTTCAGCACTCGGTGGAGGCAGTGTTATTGATGGCTGGACTGCTATGATTGATTATACCAAAACACTCAATGTAGGAGCAGACGGGGTTGCATATGGAACAGCCCATTTGTTTCAGTTTGATACGGGTAATCCGTTGTACGACGAATATCCCGGTGTTTGGGTGTTTTTGGGTGCATCAATTATTGGGCTTTGGTATTGGGCAACCGACCAACACATTGTACAACGTGTACTAGGTCAGCGTAAAGGTGAGTCCAGTGACGAAGTGATGAAACGCGCGCGCAGGGGTACAATTGCTGCAGGTTATTTTAAATTATTGCCTGTTTTTATGTTCCTCATCCCAGGCATGGTTGCAGCTGCTTTGGCTGCACGTCCTGATAGTGGCTTTACATTAGACAATCCTGATATGGCCTTTGGTTCAATGGTTAAGTTTGTATTGCCAGCCGGTGTTAAAGGAATTGTAACTATTGGATTTATATCGGCTTTGGTTGCTTCATTGGCAGCATTCTTTAATTCATGTGCCACGCTGTACACAGAAGACTTTTACAAACCAATGTTCAAAGGAAAAACTGAGGCCAGATACGTACTGGTTGGAAGAATAGCAACAATAATTGTAGTTATCCTTGGTATAATCTGGATACCTATTATGATGAAATTGGGAAGTCTTTATTCATATCTTCAAGGTATTCAATCAATACTCGCACCGGCAATGGTAGCTGTATTTGTAATGGGGATTTTCTCAAAAAGAATTACTCCGAAGGCAGGTGAAGCAGGTATGATAGTAGGCTTTATTATTGGTATGGTTCGTTTGCTGACAAATATTTTTACTGACACAGGCAAAGATGTAATGACTGGTGGTTTCTGGGAATCTACAAGCTGGTTCTGGCAAACAAACTGGCTTATTTTTGAAGTATGGCTGCTTGTTTTTATCATGTTAATGATGGTTGTTGTTTCATTTTTCACTCCGAAGCCTACTGCACAGCAAATTGATGCAATAACTTTTGATGGAAATTACAAAGAACTTATCAGGAAGAGCTGGAATAAGTGGGATGTTATTGCATCCGGTGGCGTTGTTCTGGCTTGTGTTCTGTTCTATGTTTATTTCTGGTAACAGAATCTGTTAATAAAACAAGAAAATAGCTGTCAGCAATGGCAGCTATTTTTTTATATTCGGGAAATTAAAATTGAGAATGTACGATATTATTGGCGATGTTCACGGTTACGCCTCGTTATTGAAAAAGTTGTTTTTGCAATTGGGGTACCAGAAGACCGAAAATGGGTATTGGCATCCAAATCGCAAGGCAATTTTTGTTGGCGACTTTGTAAATCGCGGACCAGAAATCCGCAAAACAATCCGCATTATTCGTAAAATGGTTGAAAACGGAAACGCGTTAGCCATTTTGGGTAATCATGAAATTTATGCGATTACCTATTATTTAAAAGAAAAAGACGGCTCACTGGTAGTAAAAACAAAAAACAAAAATTTCCTTGCATTACACAAAACCATCAGCGAATTTACCGGTTTTGCCGATGAATGGAAAGATCATCTCAACTGGATGTTGAATTTGCCACTTTATCTCGATTTGGGTGAAATCCGTATTGTTCACGCATGTTGGTCGGAAGAAGCAATTGCCTGGCTAAACAAAGCCGAAGAATCGGGGAAATCGAGAAAAGATATATTTAAAAAAGTTCATAAAAAGCCAAAATCGAAAACTGCCCGAAATATTTTGTTGTTGACAAAAGGAGTTGATTTTAAAATGCCAGGTAATCTAAAAATTATCAGTAACAAAGGAATATCTCCACAATCGTTCAGGTTACGATGGTGGGAAAACCCCGAAGGAAAAACATTTGAAGAAATGTCGTTCGAAAGTAAATTCTCGTTACCCGAATATGAAATTCCCAAACATGTAGCCCCGGTTTTGTCTCCTTATTCTGCAACTTCACCTCCTGTTTTTTTCGGACATTATTGCCGTCATAATGGACCATATATTATTAAGTCAAATATTTGTTGTGTCGATTCGTGTGTTGCCGGCAGTAAAACACTTACTGCCTATTGCTGGAATGGAGAACAAAAGCTGAATCTTGAAAATCTGGTACATATCAGGAAGTAAAAATAGATTGTATTTATTCGTAATATGTTGTAAATTAGTGTTATAAACCAAATTCTAAAAATTATTACATCGGTATTGCAGTAAAAAAAAGAAAGTATATATTTGCAACACCTTTTGAAAAAGGAAATTCATTGAAATGATGATTAAAAAAATGGTGCGGTAGTTCAGTTTGGTTAGAATATCGGCCTGTCACGCCGAGGGTCGCGGGTTCGAGTCCCGTCCGCACCGCATTTTTTTAATGATCTTCACCATAATTTGGTGCGGTAGTTCAGTTTGGTTAGAATATCGGCCTGTCATCCCGAGTGCTCGGGACGGGTTCGAAAACAGCCAGGAATAACCAGTTTCAAAAAGTAAAAATGGTGCGGTAGTTCAGTTTGGTTAGAATATCGGCCTGTCACGCCGAGGGTCGCGGGTTCGAGTCCCGTCCGCACCGCAAAAAGCAGTTCAGAATTGAGCTGCTTTTCGCATTCTATGAAATTTACATTTTATATATTGCAAAGCCAGCAGGATGCTTCTTTCTATATTGGTTACACCACCGATTTAGATAGACGACTGTTTGAGCACAATTCAGGGAAATCCAATTACACATCGGGAAAGAAGCCCTGGAAAGTTGTTTATTCAGAAAAGTTTGAGACAAAAACAGCAGCTATAAAAAGGGAGAAATTTCTCAAGAATCAGCGAAATCGTGCGTTTTATGAGAAGTTAATTTGTGATTATCAACCCCAATAAACAGCTATTATATTAACTGATTTTTTAATGATTCGTTAAAAACAGATAGTAACGGAAGTGATATTATTTTTCAGTTTGGTTAGAATATCGGCCTGTCATCCCGAGTACTCGGGACGGGTTCGAGTCCCGTTCGTCTCGTCTCAGACGAGACAAAAAAAGCAACTCAGTTATGAGTTGCTTTTTTTATTAGTAGGTTGAGCAGGTGACTTTAGTTGACCTGCTCAGTAAAATTATGGAATTTATTGCTCAAAAATTAATATTCACCTGCTGAACTTGAAGTCAGCAGGTGAATAAAATTATCCTAATGTCGCTACCATCACTGCTTTTATTGTATGTAATCGATTTTCTGCCTGATCGAAAACAATAGAAGCTTCGCTCTCAAAAACTTCTTCTGTTACCTCCATTGCATCAATTCCGAATTTCTGAAAAATTTCTTCTCCAACCTTGGTTTCACGGTTGTGAAATGCAGGCAAACAATGCAGAAATTTTACAGCAGGATTTCCAGTCAACTTCATCGTTGTTGAATTGATTTGGTAGGGCAGAAGCAGTTTAATCCTTTCTTCCCACACACTGGCCGGTTCACCCATCGAAACCCACACATCGGTGTACAGAAAATCGCAATCTTTTACTGCCATTTCAACCGATTCGGTTACTGTAATTTTAGCGCCGGTTTGACGGGCTATTCCGAGGCATTCGTTTTGTAACTCCATCGATGGCTGACATTGTTTTGGTGCAGCTGCCCTGAAATCCATCCCCAATTTTGCAGCGCCAACCATCAGCGAATTTCCCATATTATTTCTTGCATCGCCTAAATAACAGAATTTGATTTGTGAAAGTGGTTTATCACTGTGTTCTTTTATGGTTAAAAAATCGGCCAAAATCTGTGTCGGGTGAAATTCATCGGTTAAACCATTCCAAACCGGAACCCCGGCGTATTTGGCTAACTCTTCCACAATTGCCTGCCCGAAACCACGGTATTCTATGCCATCGTACATTCGCCCCAAAACACGGGCGGTGTCTTTCATCGATTCTTTTTGCCCAATTTGTGAACCCGACGGACCAAGATAGGTAACATTAGCTCCCTGGTCGAAAGCTGCAACCTCAAAAGCGCAACGCGTGCGGGTTGAAGCCTTTTCGAAAATCAGCGCTATGTTTTTGCCAATCAAATGTTTTTTCTCTTTACCTTTTTTCTTTTCTTTTTTTAGTTGAAGCNNTTTAAATTGATAGTCATATATTTTTTTTTAAGTTTAAAGTTCCAGGTTTTAAGTACAATTATCAGTTCTTTATTCATGCATTATCGCATTCACACATTCATTCATTTTTCAATTCTCGTACTCCATTGTAATTTTCGATCCATATGATTTATCTTCCAGTTTTTTTGCCTCCGTAATTACACTCTTTTTCCCTCCTTTTTCGATGAATCGCAAACATGCCCTGATTTTTGGTTCCATTGTTCCTTCGGCAAAAGTGCCTGCTTCGAGGTACTTTACAGTGTCGTTATAATTCAGGAACTCAAGTTTTTCCTGTGTCGGTTTTCCAAAATCTTTGTAAATAAACGAAACATCAGTAAGTACATAAAATTCGTCGGCATTGATATTTGTGGCCAATAAACCCGATGCCATATCTTTATCGATTACGGCATCCAGCGTTCTTACATCGCCATTTTCATCAAAATACACAGGTATTCCCCCACCGCCGGCAGCAATCACAATATTCCCGTTTTCAACAAGTAGCTGAATGGTTTCCCTGTTAATAATTTCGATTGGAACGGGGGAGGGGACCACTCTTTGAAAACCGTTGATTTGTTTAGCCGAAGGTTTAAAAATCCAATTGTGTTCGCGTGCCATTCTTTCAGCTTCTGCTTTTTCATAAACCCGGCCAATCCGCTTCGACGGATTTTGAAAGGCAGGATCATTTTTGTCCACTTCAACAAGCGTAACCATGGTGATGACGTTTTTTTTGATTCCATGTTTATTCAACATGTTTCGCATCATCCGTTCAATCATATACCCAATTCCGCCCTGCGAATCGGCAACACAAATATCGAGCGGCATTGCAGGGATGTTGTAGATTTGTTGCCCTGCATCATTTCGCATCAGAATATTTCCAACCTGTGGNNAGAGTTTCGGTTGAATTCAGTTCCTGTTGTTCAATTGTGCCTTCCTCATTTCCCCTGAGAATCGCATTTCCGCCCAGTGCAATAACAGCCAGTTTTTTCATAGTTCAATTGCTCGTTTTATTGTCTGAAAATCACTTATTCGCTATTAAAAAATATTTCGATTTTAGTAATCACTTGATGATTTCCGTTCATCAGGATTGCCACAAACTTAAAGATAAGCCATTACTTAAAATCTGTTGTTTTATCAGTTTTTACTGGTTGTTTGAGACATTAATTTAGTCTGGAAAACAATCATTTACACCAGTTTGTAATTAAAATATCGTTGTGGGTAATTCTTTGTAAGCGGCACATAAATTTTATTAACATGTAAGTATTAAAAGGTTTCTGTTCTGTTACAATTTATAAGCCACAGGCAAACATTTTTTACTTAAATTTGCAACCATATTTTGCAAAACAGTTAGTAAATGGCATCGAAAAGCAAAAAGCCTGCTGATTCAAATCAAAAAACCAAAGAGAAAAAAACACCCTTCTTTTTGAATGAAAAGTTCAGGTTTATCATAGGGTTAATCATCTTTGTAATAGCAATTTATTTGCTTATTGCCTTTATTTCGTTTTTGTTTTATGGTGCAGCCGATCAAAGCAAACTCGACCTGAATTTCAAAGAACTGATGTTGGACAGNNGTTTGGTTGTCAATGGCTTTAGGTTTGATTTTAACCAAACACGAGGATGGTTCGTTTATTTATTATGGCGGAAGATATGGTTATATCATGTGTACCTGGCTTGGTGCGCTCATTGGTAATATCGGACTCTTTTTTCTGCTTGCTGTTTCAGGAATTACACTGGTAATCATTCGTTTTGAAAATTCGTATTCCTGGTTAAAAGCCAGTTTAACACCAAAACCGAAGGTGAAAAATGAAGCTGCAACTGAGACTGTTCAGCCTGAAAAGGGCAGGGAAGTTGTTTTTGAGGATAAAACGATTTCGAAAGTGATTGAACACGACGATGTGGTTAAAGCCATTTTCGGGCCTGATGATGAAGAGGATCAGGACGAAATTGATATGGAAATTGAGCGTGAGGTTTTTGTTCCAAAACCTGCTGTAACCCACGCTGTAGTTGAAGAAGATATTGCTGAACATGTAAAAGCCGATGACGATGGCGAAGAGTATTATGGTGAAGGAATGGAAGAGTATGATCCGAAACTTGACCTGTCAACCTTCAGATTTCCGACACCCGAATTGCTTGAAGACCACAAATCGGGAAATGCAGAAGTTACCAACGAGGAGTTGATTTCGAACAAAAACAAAATTGTTGAAACGCTCAGGCATTATAAAATTGAAATTACTAAAATCAGGGCTACCATTGGTCCAACCATTACGCTGTACGAAATTGTTCCGGCGCCGGGAATCAGAATTGCAAAAATAAAAAATCTTGAAGACGATATTGCACTTAGTCTTTCTGCTTTGGGAATCAGGATTATAGCGCCAATTCCAGGCCGGGGAACCATCGGTATTGAAGTTCCGAATCAAAATCCGGAGATCGTTTCAATGCGTTCGATAATCAGTTCGAAAAAATTTCAGGAATCCACAGCGGAATTGCCAATTGCACTTGGGAAAACAATTTCGAACGAAACATTTATGTTCGACCTTGCAAAAATGCCACACATTCTTGTGGCAGGGGCCACAGGTCAGGGAAAATCGGTTGGGGTGAATGTCATTATCACTTCTTTGCTCTACAAAAAACATCCGGCCGAGCTGAAATTTGTTTTTATCGACCCGAAAAAAGTTGAACTCAACCTTTATTCGATTATTGAAAAACATTACCTGGCAAAACTCCCTAACGAGGAAGAGCCTGTAATCACCAATATTCAGAAAGTTAAAAACACGCTGAATTCGATAAATATTGAAATGGACAGCCGTTACGACTTGCTGAAGAAAGCACACGCCCGTAATGTAAAAGAGTACAATAAAAAATTTACAAGCCGCCGTTTGAACCCGATGAAAGGGCACAAATTTATGCCGTACATAGTGGTTATTATCGACGAGTTTGCCGACCTGATTATGACTGCCGGCAAGGAAATTGAATTGCCAATTGCCCGCATTGCCCAGTTGGCCAGGGCTGTTGGTATTCATATGATTATTGCTACACAGCGGCCTTCGGTTACAATTATAACCGGTGTAATTAAAGCCAACTTCCCGGCACGTATTGCCTTTAAAGTGGCTTCGATGATCGACTCGCGAACCATTCTCGATCAGCCGGGAGCGAACCAGTTAATTGGGAAAGGCGACATGTTAATTTCGGCCAACAGCGATATAACCCGCGTTCAGTGTGCTTTTGTTGATACGCCTGAAGTAGAGAAAATTTGTTCGTTTATTGCTGAACAGCGCGGTTACCCAACAGCATTTATGTTACCGGAATACAGCGATGAAGAAGACGGAATGCCAGGCGATGTTGACTTAAATAGTACGGATGAAATGTTCGAAGATGTTGCCCGATTGGTTGTGATGAACCAAATAGGTTCAACATCAATGATTCAGCGGAAATTCTCGATTGGTTATAACAGGGCTGGCAGAATTATGGATCAGCTTGAAGCCGCAGGAATTGTTGGACCTAGTGAAGGAAGCAAGGCACGCCAGGTACTCATTCAGGATGAATACAGTTTGGAACAATTATTGAATAATTTCAGATAAAAAATAAATAATGAAGAAGTTACTTTTTTTACTGGCAATAGTTTTGATTGCCAATGTTTTGAAAGCACAAACCGATGCAAAAGCAAAACAAATCCTCGACCAGACCAGTCAGAAAACAAGGTCGTTAAAAACAATTTCAGCCGAATTCACATTTTCGATGCAAAATGCTCAGTTAAAAGAAACCAATAATGGTTCGATTAAACTGAAAGGCAATAAATATGTAGTTGAAATTCCGGGTGTCGGATTAAAAGTGTTTGCCGATGGCAAAACCAGCTGGAATTATATGAAAACCGGAAACCAGGTAACCATTGCCACAATTGACGAAACCAGCAGTGACCTGATGGATCCTTCGTCGGTTTTCACCATTTACGAAAAGGGTTTTAAATCGAAGTTTATTGCAGAAAAAACAGTTGAAGGTAAGCCCGTGTACCAGATTGAGCTTTATCCTGATAAGTCGGAATTTGAAGTTTCGAAAATAACCATTGAGATTAATAAATCAACTTCAATGATTCAATCGGCGCTACTCGATGGAACTGATGGAAACACTTACACGATTAAGGTAAATAAATTTGAATCGAATAAAGAGATTCCAGATGCTGAATTTGTATTTGATGCTAAAAAATTCCCGGGTGTTGAAGTAATTGATTTAAGATAGATCATCACTTTTCAATTATAGCATCCCGAATAAAACGATACGTTTTATTC
The DNA here is from genome assembly GCA_003516705.1 of Prolixibacteraceae bacterium. GTDB lineage: Bacteria > Bacteroidota > Bacteroidia > Bacteroidales > Prolixibacteraceae > Draconibacterium. The sequence goes on from DPCJ01000159.1 coordinate 12,100, forward strand.
GGGATGTTTTTTTTGTCCGAGAGTGATCTTCGGAATTAACATTACCACGACATTTATAAAACGCATTTTTGAATATGGAATTTTAGCCAATCCGGGACTGATTAAATACCTTACCCACAAATGGAAATATCAAAAAGCGGCATTGAATCGTAATCCGATTCAATTGGCATCACTTTTTTAGTTTGGCCAATTTGGCTTCTTCTATTTTCGAAAAGATATTTTTAGCGGTTGAAACCTCTATAAAAGAGGCACCGGCTTCGTCCCCAAATCTGCCACCAACATAAATGAGCAAGTCTTCGTCTTTTATTTCTTTATCTTCAAGCAGCGACAATACAGCCGCTTTCTGAATCTGCATTTTATTTTTCTTCATGGGCAGGTACGAGGGAAATATACCGAATGACAATGCAAGTTCACGTACAACCCTGTGCGAATGGCATTTGGCATAAACCGGTGTAAACGACCGGTATGCAGCCATATAACGTGCTGTTTTACCTGTGGTTGTTGAAGTAATTACCATACAGTTATCAAGTTCTTTTGATGCCCTGATGGCCGAGTGAGCCAAATAGGCCGGAATCTCATTATTTACCGGTGGAATGATTACATCATATCTTTTGTCACGGTCGGGCTCAACTTCTTTGGCAATTTTCACCATGGTTTGTATTGCTTCAACCGGATATTTTCCGTAAGCAGTTTCGCCACTTAACATGATTGCATCAGTTCGTGAATAAATGGCCCCGGCTACATCACTCACTTCGGCGCGTGTTGGCCGCG
>DPCJ01000034.1 GCA_003516705.1 Prolixibacteraceae bacterium
TGTTAGGGCACGAGTCGATTTTAACCACCGAGATTTATACTCATCTCGACAGGGAATATCTTAAAAGTACCATTCAGCAGTTTCATCCGCGTTCGTAATACAACATTCCGGAGTTAATTAAATTCGCTTTACATGACAAGAACTGGTGGTTTATAAAAAGCTGCCAGTTCTTTGTTTTATGGGTCATTGTGAAGAAATCATTAAGTAAGAAATTATATCTGACGAAAGCCAGACTCGGTTTTTTGTTGAAAAAAGGCAGTGATGTTTGTCGTTATTTTTAATCTATATAACTGTATAAGAGCTTATTGTATTTAATTCGATTGGGTTATAAGATTGTGTGATAACATTTTAGAGTGTATTTTTGTTTATGAGTATTGTTAAGGAATAGTTTAATGCAAGCTGCTGATGTTATTCAACACCCCTGAATGAGTTTAAAAAATTTATATTTGCCAAGATTCAAAAATGAATTATTAAAGACAATAGCTTGATTTATAACAAATTGAAAAAATTTTTATGACTACTAACAAAAAATTACAGGCATGGGTTGAAGAATGGGCACAACTTTGTCAGCCCGATAAAGTGTACTGGTGTGATGGATCTGAAGAAGAAAACCAGCGTTTACTCGACGAAATGGTGGCTTCAGGTGCAGCCGTAAAACTGAACGAAGAAAAACAACCTGGAAGTTATGCTTTCAATAGTGATCCATCAGATGTGGCCCGTGTAGAGAACCGTACATATATTTGTACTTCAACAAAAGAGGATGCAGGTCATACAAACAACTGGATGGCTCCGAATGAAATGAAAGATATTCTTCGTTCCAAATTTGCTGGTTGTATGAAAGGTCGTACCATGTATATAATTCCTTTCAGCATGGGACCGCTCGGCTCGAATATTGCTAAAATAGGAGTTGAAATTACTGATTCAGCTTATGTTGTTGTAAATATGCGCATTATGACTCGTATGGGTAATGCAGTTCTCGATGTTCTTGGAGATGACGATTTCATTCCGTGTATTCATTCAGTAGGCGCTCCTTTGGCCGAAGGACAAAAAGATGTGGCATGGCCATGTGCACCGATTGAAGAAAAATACATCAGCCATTTCCCTGAAACCCAGGAAATCTGGTCATTTGGTTCAGGATACGGTGGCAACGCGCTTTTAGGAAAAAAATGTCTGGCACTTCGTATTGCATCATACACCGCAAAACAGGAGGGCTGGTTGGCCGAACACATGCTTATTATGGGTATTACCAACCCGAAAGGAGAGAAAAAATACATTGCCGCAGCATTCCCAAGTGCCTGTGGTAAAACAAACCTCGCCATGTTGATTCCAACTATTCCGGGATGGAAAGTTGAAACTGTTGGCGACGACATTGCATGGATGAAATTTGGAGCCGATGGCCGTTTGTACGCAATCAATCCTGAAGCTGGTTTCTTTGGCGTTGCTCCAATGACATCAATGGAAACCAATCCGAATGCAATGCTCTCAGCAAAAGCGAATACAATTTTTACTAACGTGGGTTTAACACCTGATGGTGATATTTGGTGGGAAGGAATCGGCACCGAATGTCCGGCTGGTACAATTACCTGGAAAAATAAAGTTTATGATCCTGCATCAGGCGAACCTGTTGCACATCCAAATGCCCGTTTTACTGCACCAGCTGGTCAGTGTCCGGTTATTGATGCTGACTGGGAAAATCCGGCAGGTGTGCCAATTTCTGCATTCCTTTTTGGTGGTCGTCGTCCGTCAACAGTTCCATTGGTTTACCAGGCACGCAACTGGAACCACGGTGTTTTTATGGGATCGATTGTAGGTTCTGAAGTTACTGCTGCTGCTATCGGTCTGAAAGCTGGTGTTCGTCGTGACCCGTTTGCAATGTTGCCATTCTGCGGTTATAACATGGGCGATTATTTTGGTCATTGGGTAAACATTGGTAAAAACGCTCCTGATAAAACAAAGCTTCCGAAAATTTTTAATGTAAACTGGTTCCGTAAAGATGAAAACGGAAAATGGTTGTGGCCGGGGTATGGCGAAAACATGCGCGTACTTGAGTGGATTTTTGATGCCTGCGACAATACAGTTGAAACTGTTGATACTCCGATTGGATTTGTGCCAAAAAAAGAAGATATCGATGTAAAAGGGATTGAAAATGTGGCTGCAAATCTCGATGAATTGTTAAGCGTAAATACCGAAAAATGGCTTGACGAATGCGAATTAATTGAAGAACATTATGCAAACTTTGGTACACATCTTCCAAAAGAATTGGCCGAAGAATTTGTTGCACTGAAAAACCGTTTGAAATAAAATAGTTTAAAATGTTGATAGAAAGGCTGTCCGTGAAACTGCGGATGGCCTTTTTTGTTGTGTTGTGGTCTCAAGACTTAACATTAACAATATCTTTTAAAGCACTCTCAATTTCCTGGTATCTGAACTTAAATCCTGCAGAAATCAGATTTTTCGGAATTACTCCCGGAATATCAGTAAGTAACATGGCCGCTTCACCCAAAATCATCTTTAAAACAAATTCAGGAATAATAAAAAGAGCAGGACGATGGAGCGCTTTTGCAAGTGCTTTTGTAAAGTCATTGTTAGAAATCTGTTGCGGCGCAACAAGGTTAAAAATGCTGTATGCTGAATCATTTTCAGCAGCCCACAAAAATGCTCCGGCCACATCGGCATCGTGAATAAATGGAAATGGCTGCTTTCCGTTTCCGATTTTTGCGCCCAATCCTAGCTGAAATGGTAACAGCAGGTTGGTAATTGTTTTTGCTTTTTTCCCAATCACAAGTCCGATTCGGAGTACTGTTCGCTTAATTTCAGCAGGCAAATCTTCTGATGCGTTTTCCCATTGCTTAACCACATTTCCAACAAAACCCGTATCGAAATTCTGGCTGTTCTCATCGTGGTTCTCAAAAGCTTTATAAATGCCAATCGCCGAAGCTTGTATAAATTTTTTCGGACGGTCATCAGAGTTTAGCTTTTTGATTGCCTTTACAAGGTTTTGAGTTGTAACAACCCGACTTTCGGTAATAATACGCCTGTTTTTTGTATTCCACCTGGTAAGTATAGGTGAGCCGGCAAGATGTATGATTACATCGGCTCCTGAAAGTTCATTTTTAAGTAAATCAACATCGCCATACAAAAGATTCCGGCTAATTGCTGTAATACTGTGACCGTGTGCTGAAAGCTCTTTTGTGATAATATTCCCCAGATAACCCGATTGACCCGTTATTTTTATTTTCATTTTTGCTTAATTTTTTCAGACAAAGTTTAACAACAAGAATCAGGCAATTGAATTTTATCCTCTTTTTGCCCTTTCCCATTTCACTGACTGATTACCTTTTAAATACCTCCTGAATCCCAGAAATACGGAGAGATTCATGATAAAAAAGTAGTAAGGAACGAACAAAACTTTCACCTTAATCTTCCTGTTTTCAAGAAACCAGCCGGTTAATGATGCCACATAAAACAATATTTGGCCATAAAACAAGAGTGTGTAGATATTTGAAAGCTGAAAATCAGCATTCATGGCCAAAACAAAATTGATGGGAATTATAAGTAAAAGAAGAAGTGGTGTTAACGTCCAACGCAAAACCCGGTGCGAAATGTATTGAAACGATAAAGTTCCATATTTAAAGAAGTTTAAAAGCGAATGCAATCGTACTACCGACTGAATTCCTCCTGCAGAAATGCGTATTTTCCGTTTTAACTCCTCTTTTACGTTTGCCGATGCAGTTTCAATGGCATACGCATTTGGATTGTACTGAATGGTGTAACCTGCCATTGCAACCCGCAACGAAATGATAAAATCGTCGAGCAAAGTATCTTTTTCTACTTCCTGCCAAAGTTCGGTTCGGATGGCAAACAACTCACCCGCTGCACCAACCACCGAATAAAGCTCGGCATCCCACCTTTTTAGCGTCGATTCGTATTTCCAGTAGAGACCTTCGCCAGCGCCGGCTGCAGCATCGGTGTCTTTGCTGTAAATCCGTTTTTCTCCCGATACACAACCCACTTTCTGGTCGCTGAAAAGATTAACGATTTCGCGGATCGATTCTTTCCCAAGATTTGTGTTGCCATCAGAGAAAATCACAATCGGAGTTTTTACAAACTGCATTCCGCGGTTCATGGCGCCAATTTTACCGCCGCGCTCGTCGAGGTGATAAACTTCAACACCTGCATATTTGCGCAGCAAATCGGGCGTTCCATCGTTCGAGCCGTCGGTTACCCAAACATGTTTTACTTTTTCGCGCGGATAATTCAAACTAAATGAATTTCTGATTTTTTCGTCAACGTAGTCTTTTTCATTGTACGCAGCTACAAAAAGGGTTACTTCGGGTTCAAAATTTTTGATATCAACTTTTTTCTTCGCTAATCCTAAAATGCGTCGCAGTTTGATTATTGCAAACAACAAGATTCCATACCCCAAATAGGAATAGAAAATGATGAAAAGAAACACCCAAAATAAAACTTCCAATGTCTTCATATTCCGATTTTGAATGGTTTAATCTTTCACTGATTTATTGAATGATCTTCCCAGAAATAGCATTCGGGTTAATCCAAATCTGTCGAATATCAACTCGATAACAACTGGTACAAAAAGTCCGAGAAGAAGCGATGAGAAAAATACAATTGTTGTACAGTGTATTCCTATGGAGTTGAGTATGATACGACCGCCAGAAGTGCCAAATGAATGAAACAGAAAAATAGTGTAGGCAAAATTCCCCATCCACACAAGCCACATAAGTTTAAAATGAATTCTCAGGCAGACAATTACGCCTGTAACACCAATAATAAGTCCTAATCCCGAGCTGGAAGAAAGTTTGATATCGATTATTCCATACCAAATAAGCTGCTGAATTATTAAGCCTGCAAAAAGAACTACTGAAATGACTGCCACAAAATAAAGATTACTGAACTGTGCTTTGAAGTTTTTAATTCCCACGCCAATCAGAAAGAATGGCAGCAGATATATTGCACCTTTAAAGCCAAAATAGTTAGGGAACGATTCGGGAATGAACATGTCGCGTACGATCAGCAGAACCAGGCTTAACAGAAAAACTGCCAGCCACTTGTTAAAAGTCTGTGCAAGTTGGTAGGAGTCGATAACCGAAACAACCAGAAATACAATAAACAGTGATTGCAAATACCAGTAAAACGTATATGGGAAAATAGCAATCCGCCAGATATCTTTCAAATCGTACGAAAAATTGGTACCCGGAACGATTGATTGAACAATGTAATAGGTTCCGCCAACAAATATCAATGGGATCAGTATTCTTCTGATTTTCTTGATGGTAAAATCGCCAAGGTTCTCAGGTTTTGCAGGCCGGAGTGCATAAACCCATCCTGAAATTACTGTAAACAATGGCATCCGTAAATATTGAAAAGTGAAATAAAGATGTCGTAAAAACGAATCATCAGGGACCTTCATTCCTCCGTCTGATTTTGATCCGATAACGTGCCCCATTACCACAAGAACAATGGCAATCCCCCTGAGCGTTTCTACCGATAGATCTTTGTTTGATTTTACACTCATTTTTTTGTTGGTTAGTTTGTTTTCAAAAATTAATTAACCTTCTCCCACGATCCTGTTTCATGATTGTACTGTTTTATCACGCGGGCCGGATTTCCTACTGCCACTGAATATGGCGGAACATCTCTTGTAACAACACTTCCTGCGCCAACCTGACTGCGTTTACCGATTCTGATTCCGGCCACAACGACTGAATTAGCTCCGATATGCGCTTCTTCTTCAATAATTGTAGGGCGAATATCGAGTGGCTGCTGACTTGAGTTTTTGCTCCCGTCGGCATAACCGTGGTTAAAACCTGCTACAAAAACATGCTGGCCGAGACCTGAACCGTTGCCCATGGTTACCGGCCCAATGATTACTGAACCGATGCCCACTCTCACACGATCGCCCAAAATTACATCTCCTGAGCCGTTGTTAACTGTGCAGAAATCTTCTATCGTGGTTAAAGTGCCAATCTCGAACCTGTTCCAAGGAAAAACGTCAATCCGGCTGCGGCGCCTGATAACTGCACCTTTGCCTTTTTTATGTTTCAGTGGATTCAGGAACCAGCGTACCCACCATCTGGGCCGGGGATTCCGTTTTGGAGCGATGGCCCACAAAACAAATTTCTTTAATTCAGGGTTCTTTTTGATTTTTTCAGTGATTCCCATGATTTATAAGTTTTTGAAGGATTTCTCCAAATTCATCTGCTTTCTGGTCCCAGGAGTTTGACTTTGCAAATTCAATCCGCTGCTGAATTTTAACTGCTGAATCGTTATTCAGTTCCCATTCAATTTTTCGGGCGAAATCTTCCTGGCCTTCAGAAACGCTTACCAAACCCTTAAATTCAGGTAAATGGGCAAAGGGTGTCATTACAATGGGCGCTCCCACGGCAAAATACTCGTTTATTTTCAGCGGATAAATATTTTTGTTTATCTCGTTTGCGAGGTACGGAATTATGCCGGCATCGCATCCGGCAAGTAATGCCGGCACTTCTGAGGGATCGACTGCCGGCCTGAAACGTATATTGTCATATTTTTCGAGACGTTGCCTTATTTGCTGATTTCTCAGGTTCCCGGTAAATTCAAAATCAACATTTTTTAATTTGTTTACAGCGTATTCAACCGTATCGATATCGAACCTGTGATCAAGACTACCAATGTATCCCACCTTTTTACGATGATTTCCAGTTTGTACCGATTTCTTTGCCACAGCGTTAAAAGCCAAAAAATCGACGCCATTTTTAACAACAAAACTGTTGGGGTTCATCAATAATTTCTGGCTGTTTAAATAATCAGAAGTGGTAATAATTGCATCAACCGATTTTGAAAATAATTCATCGACCGGAAAAATCCTTTTTCCATGTCTTCTTGTGCCAATCCCATCGTAACAATAGTAAACATTCAGTTTTTCGTTGAGTTTACCAATCAATGGCAGGCCATAAAACGGATTGTAGGCTGTTATAATTATTGGATTTTTAATATCCAGTTTTCGCAGAACTCTTTTAATTTGCCGTTGGTAAACAGCAACATTCATATTAAAAAAGAACCTGAAAAAATTGTCGTTTTGAATAAAATCGACAGGCAAAACAGGCGGAATAACAAGGTGATATATTTCAGTTTGCTTGTCGATTTTAATAATATTCAGCCTGTTTGATATACCCAACATTCTTTTTATCGGGCTTTTTTGTTTGCCAAGCGCAGAATAAATCAGGTCTTTAACCGTAAAAGGGTATTCAACAAAAATCACCCTGTTGTGTTGCGCCAGTCTCGACACAATCTGAACTGTTGATTTTGTGTATTCTCCAAACCATGTTGTGTTCGAGATGCAGACAATATCTTCACCTTTAATCATTTTTTCTGCTGTTTAATTTCGTTATAAACCTCGTTGTACAAACTGAGGTACTGTTTTGCCATGTTTTCCCACGAGAATTTTGCGGCTTGTTGCATCCCCCTGATTTTAAGCTCGGCACGTAATTCTTGGTCAGTAACCAATCTGACGATGGCATTTTTTATTTCACCCGAATTGTACGGATCTACAATCAAAGCTGCATTTCCCGCAATCTCGGGCATCGACGAAGTGTTTGAAGTAATCACCGGCACTCCGCAGGCCATTCCTTCGAGAATCGGGATTCCGAAACTTTCGCGGAGTGAAGGATAAAGAAATACTTCGCACTGATTGATAATTGCCGGAAGATCGGTGTTGACCACATAACCAGTCAGATGAATGTCGTTTCTTATTTCCGGGTGACCGATGTCGGAAAGGATTGCCTGTAAAACTGTCTCGTCGAAATCGAGCATCACGAGTTTATATTTTACATCACTTTCGGCATTAAATCCGGCAAAAGCTTTCAACACGTTGGGAGTATTCTTTTTAGGGTCGGTATTTCCCAGAAAGAATAGAAATCTATAGGGGAGATGATATTTGCTTTTTGCCTGGGCGAGAATTGTTTTGTCAGTAATTTCTATAAAATGCTTTCCCACACCGTTGTAAATTGCAACCAGGTTGTCACCCAAACCCATAAAATTTTTGATTCTTTCTTTTTCAAAATTTGAAACAGTAACGACGCGTTTACTTTTTCTTACAACGGGAGGCACTACCCAGCGGCGGTACATGTTTCCCAGTTTCTGATACCAGGTTCCGCCCTTTTTTAAAATACTTACACTTTCAAGATAAATTATATCGTGCAGAATAACAATCAACGGAACTGCCGACCAGATGGGGCCCGTATTGCTTGTGCAATGCAGAATATCGCATCCTTCGGCTTTGGCGGCTTTTGGCAAAGCAATTTGTTCCCAGATAGGATAGGGGCCACCTTTGAGTTCAATAATTTTGAAATTAGGCGCTTGCGGAATACAGGTGTTGTCTTCATCAGGTTTTACAAAAACAACATATTCATTTTCGTGGTCGGTTTGCTGAAGATTTTTTATCAGTTCAAGCGCCACCATGTCCATGCCATGTTTATTCCGGCGGTAAAGCCGCTGACCTTCTATCCCGATTTTCATAATTATCTGGTTTTAATTTGGTTTGGTATTGTTTGCAGTTCCGTGTTCGGTATGAATAAACTTTTTGTTGGCGCCTTTCAGTTTAAAAAGAGATAAAAACATAAGAATGAAGGCTTTTGGTAAAGAGAGTACTGCCAACAAGGTTGTTTTATTGTAGAATTTAACCGGCAAACTGAAAATAAAAGCGAGAACGGTGATTGCAAATACAATTGCCCAACTGGTGAAAGTAACCGCCTGAAAAGCAGTATTTGGAAACAAAAGAAAAGCAATTCCATAAATGGCAGTGAAAACAGTAACAAGTCCGATGAGCAGAATGCGTGGTGGCGAAACCATTTGGTAAACTTTGTCGAAAAAATCGAGGTTTCCTTTAAAAAAGAGATGAAATAATCCGGTGAAGAAGTATCGCCTGAAATAAACAAACTGTGCCGAAAGCCAACGTTTTCGCTGTTTTTCAAATACTTCAGACTTCTGAACCTTTTCGTCAAAAACTAATGCCTCGTGCAGGTACTCAATTTTTTTTCGGTCTTTTAATAATTTAAGTTCCAGTTCTTTGTCGAATCCGCCAATTGCATTTACATCGGCCATTGTACTTTTAAAAAATTTGTAATCGAAAGCCATTCCAGAGCCAATCAGTGCCGAAGAAAAACCAAGTACACGGTGTCCTTTTCTGAAAATATGGTTATTGATTTCTTCGCTCATTGCATCGAGAACGGCAAACGAAGTATTTGTGTTTTTTGCAACCCGGTGACCCTGAACCACTAAAAAGCCATTTTCAAATGCCTGGTTGATTTTTGATATAAAATCATTTTCCATTACATTGTCTGCATCGAGTACGAGTGCAATATCATAATCGTTGCCTAACTGATTCATTGCTTTGTTAAGTGCTTTCGATTTTGTACTTACATCAAAAATTACTTCAATTAATTTTATTGGTAAGCTTTTTAAAATGGCAATAGTTTCAGGTTTGAAAGAGTCTGCAATAATTACCACATCAAATTTCTCAACAGGATAATCCTGTTTGAGCGCTTCTGTTGCAACTTCCAGAATTACAGCATCTTCTTTGTATCCCGGGATCATAACTGCAAACCTCCTTAACTGCGGATTGGGAGTTGTTTTTTGTCTGTACGGAAACAGGCCCGCCAAAGCAAAAACAAACACATAAATGGCTGCAATCCCGAAATACACAATCAGGATGATTTCGATAATATTTACAACAATTCGAAGTAGTTCCATGATAGTTAAGTATTTATAACTGCGGATTTGATTTCAGGTTACGATAATGTGTAAGGTTCCAAAACACCCCGCGCCAGTACGCCGACAAATGTTTGAACCTGCCTTTGAGCAGAAATACAGCCGAATTTTTTGGAAGCGAAACAAATGCCTGAAACAGCATACTTGCCAGAAACGGAAATCCCGAGAAATTCCTTCGTGCAAATAAAATTCGGTTACGGGTAATAAAGTAGGTTTTAAACGGGCTGTCTTTGCCTGTCGAAACCGATTCCTTGTGTAAAATGTACGAGGCCGGCTGATAAACAATTTTGTAACCGGCCTTTTTAATTTTCTCGGCCCAGTCATGTTCTTCATAATAAAGGAAATAGACTTCAGTCATCATTCCAACTTCTTTAATCACTTTGCGTGGAACCATCATTGCTGCACCGTGAATTGACGCTGTTTCCTTTAAATCATTTACCTCGGGCCCGTCTTTTTTATGGTAGCCCAACCCTTTATTTCGAATGGTGTACCGGTTCATTTCTGAAAAACCGGCATATTGTACAATATCAGGGTTCCAGTGAAATTTGATTTTTGGGCTGACCATTCCAATTGTCTCATCATTTTCAAAAAGATTTACCAGAGGTTCAAGAAAGCCCGGAGGTACCTCGGTATCGTTGTTTAAAAACAACAGATATTTACCTTTCGAGGCTTTTACACCCAAATTATTTCCTCCGGCAAATCCAAGATTTTTATTGCTGATAATCAGTTCTATTTCAGGAAATTTATTCTTGATATCCTGCGGATCGTCGTTTGGTGATGAATTATCAACTACAATGGTTTCGAAAGAAGGATAAGTAATCTTTCTTAACGAACTGAGCAAATCCATGGTTACCGCACTTTGGTTGTAATTGACGGTAATAATCGAAACCAGCGGATATTTTTGCTCTGAACTACTCATCTTAAATTATTTTTCTGATTTCCAGTATATTGAAGTTCAATATTCAAGTCGCTGTTTTCGGTCTCATATTTTCTGGCTAAAAACAGAAAAGCCATACTCGAATAAATTATCAGCCCGGTAGGCATCTGCCCTAAAACGCCGTTTCCGTATGAAGCTACCATAATTCCGAATAATCCCGAAACAAGTGCACTCATTTTTGCTTTGTTCCAGGGATCTTTCAGTTTAAACATGATAATATACGAACTTTTGAAAACGATATAAAACAATATAAACAAGTGCAGGGTTAGTCCTACAATTCCCTGTTCTGCCCATATCATAACATACCAGCTGTCGGTGGGGGTTTTTGCCAGAAATGTATTGGGAGAGAATCGTTTCCCCCAGTTGCCTGCCGAGCCGATCCCTCCACCGAAAGGTCTGTCAGCAAGATATGATTTCAGCTTTCTCTGATTTTCAAGCCGAACAAGCAATGATTTGTCTTGTGGGTTGAAGGCTGACCTCATGCGGTTAATGGTGTAATTATTATTTCCGATTGTAGTAAATACAAAAAAACCAATGACAACAATGCCCGTAAGTGCGCCGGCAATAATAACTTTGAAGTTTTTTTGAAGAAATATATACAATGCAAAACCCATAATCGGAACGGCAATTGCTCCCCGTGTACCAGAAATCATCAATCCATAAATAGCCAATAAGCCGGCAATTGCATAAAAAATTCTGAGTTTTTTTGATTTTTTCAGGTTGAGAGCCAGAATCAGGAAAACAACGCCCGAATGCCCCTGCGCAGCTCCAAATTGTCCGGCATCGGAAAAGAAAGAAAATATGCGAAGTCTGCCAAACAAAACGTGGGTTAAATCACCTCCGCCGTTAAGCCAGGCTTGTTCCCACGGATCGGGTCCTATAAATTTTTGCATTAAACCTTTTAACGTACCAAGAATGGAAAGTACAGCCCATAATTTGAAAAAAACTTCAAGATCGGCCTTCTTATTAAAAGTTATAAAAATCAGGGGGACCATCAACAGTATGTAAAGTGCAACCCCACGCATTGCGTAAAACCATGCCATCCTGCTGACTGCTTCAGGATTTACAAGTTGAAATAATGCATAGGCAAACCAAATCGATGTCAGTAGTACAAGATCGTTTTTTGCATTTTCCCAGGGAATTTTATTTTCATACGATTTAAAAATAATAGCTAAGTAGATTAGCACAATGTGAGCATCAACAGTTAATCCCAAAGGAATTCCCTTGATGTAACGCATTGAACCCAAAACAAAGAAATTCAGAATAAAGAGACCGATGATACCTATCCGGGGGTTTTTAAAAACAAAGTAGATATAAGTAATCAGAAATGGCAGAACAATCAGCGCGAGGCCAATCACCATTCCTCCCCGGGCAACTGCAAACCCCGAAAGAACCACTGCTGTAAGAATCGAAAAAATTACCGCAGGTTGGTTTATATTGTTGTTTCCATATTTTCCGGTAAAACTATAACTCATTTTACTTTTTGTTCATTATTACCTAATGCATTGCTCAGAAATGCAAGAGCTTCCCTTCTTTTTTCTGCAAGAACCTTATTTGCTCTTTTAAAATCTATGGGTTTGTTTAATAGTTCAGTCAAGTCAGTTTTATCATCGGTAATAAGCCTTTCTTCAAGCCCGAACGTTTCAAGAAGTGCATGAAAGCGGGCCATTCCGCGTTTAATATTTCCAACGGCAATAAATGGTTTATTAAAGATGATGGCGAAAACAGTACCATGAAACGAATCGGTAATCACAAAGCTGGCGTCCATAAATCCTTTTATCCAATGGGTTACAGGAGGAACAATGCAATCATTGACTCTGTTTTTCCCGACCTCCCTGAAAAAATGAGAAGGCATAACAGAAACCATTTCAAGTGACAAAATCTCAGCAGCTTTTTTAACCAGCTCTTTCAATTCAGGTGATTTATCGAGTACATAACTAACCAGCTTTCCGCTGAAAACGGGTGTTTCGTTTTTTTCAACAAGCTGTTTGTATTCATTCGCTGTCAAAAGCAGGGTAGGGTCGATAACTTGTATTGCATCAACTCCAAGGTGATTTTTGCAAAGATTTACTCCTGAAAATTCCCTGACAGAAACTGCATCGAATTTCTTTGCAAGCCGACCGCAGCTTTTCGTCAGGGCAGCAGAATATTCCCAGTTATCGACACCAAAAGAAGCTGCATAAGCTACACGTTTTATGTTACTCCGTTCAGCAGTAAAACCCAGAAAATGATTTTCAATATCAGGCGAATATTTAGGTCTCCAAACCTGGTCGCTACCCACAACAAAAGCTTCAAAGCCATATTGGTTCAGATTTTTGAATTCGCTTTCAGACTTTAGTGTATGAGTAACCTTGATGTTTTCTTTTATAAACCGGTTTGTATTTTGCCAGATTATCTGCAATTCTTCCTGTGTTGGCCAGGTTCTTATAATAACATTTTTACCAGAAATCCGCTTGACGATTCGTTTTCCAAGCGAAAGTATTTTCATTTTTAGCGGCATTGGATCGGAGTACCGGCTGATGGTCAATACCTCGTGCCCCATTTTCCGGAGGGTGTGCTGCAAGGCAAAATTTTGCAGAATACCACCGTAATTGGCATTAAAAGGCAAAGTAATGATTCCTATTTTCATTTTCTAAATACTTTATTGATTACCTTTTGCAATGGACTCATTAATAGTTGCTTTTCGTATTCGTTCATCGATGTTAACCAGAAAACAGGCAAATAAACAGCAGAAAATATGACGATACCTAATGCCAGTTTTATTGGATTATTTAGCTCAATATACCTGAGCACTACGAATGTTGCAAGGCCTATAATAACAGGCGATACCGCCATTTTTCCGATTTCTTTCCAGAATTTCGGAATATCGATTTTTTGCTTTTTATGATAATAAATATTCATGGCAATAATTTGACCGAGAACAAGGGCTACACTGATAGCAATTGCGCTGCCAATACCTCCGTATTTTTTTACCAATAAAAGCTGAAGAACCACACTTAGCAGAGCGATGAAAATATAAAGTACCGATCTGAATTTAAACTGGTTACGCGCCATTAAAATTGTAAGGCCAATATTCTGAATTAATGGAACAGTAAGTGGAACGAAAAACAACAGGGTAATGTAATAGGTTTCTGAATAATCGGGGCCGGCCCACAAAATAATAAATTGGTGTCCGAAAAGGATAAAACCGGCGAGAACAAATGACATGATAATAAACTGAATACGCCCGGTTTTTATAAACAGGTCAGAAATTTCTTTGTGTGAGTGTTCTTTTGTGGTCATTGCAGTGATTTTTGGTAAAAAGACCCCGGGAATAGCGGTTGAAAACGACATGTACATTTGTTCGAGCTGAATTGCAACTGCAAAAACAGCAACAGCCGCAGTTCCGATAACGGCACCGAGAATAACCTGTCCTGAACTCCAGTACAACCTGTCAACCAGAGCTCCGAGGAAAATGTAAAATGAATATCCCGCAAGCTCTTTAAAAAGCCCCCAGTTAAAATTTCTGAAATAGATTTTTATTTTAAGCCTGAATTTACTATACCAAAGATTTAAAATTAGGGTTATTAAATTAAGCACAGTTATCAAAACAACCATTCCGATGGCTCTGTACCCAATTTCAAGCAGAACAATCATTACAACTGTATTCAAAATTATGCGGGCAATTTTTATTACCCTTTGAAATATGAAATTTTCGTAGGCAGTGATTATCGATCCAAAAATACTGAGAGGGAAAGTAAAAGCAAGATTAAATATCATGAGCAACATCATGATGTGGATTTTACGGAGCTCATCAGTTGTAAGGCTTTGGCTGTATATCAGGTCAATATTGAAATAGAGAACAGCACCCAGCACCACAGTTATAATACTGATTATTGAATACAGGGAAATGAACATTCCGAACATGGAATATAATTCGTCAGTTTTACCTTCGGCCCTGAATTTGGCAGTATAACGGATAATTGTATTTCCGAAACCCATGTCGAGGATGGTTAAATAGGCTATCACTGAGGCAACAAGCGAGTATAATCCATATTCGCTTTGCCCCATCATTCTTAGCATGTAAGGCGTATAAACCAAACCTACAATGTTGGTTAATGCCAGAATGATATAAGAAAGTCCGGCGCCTGCTTTTAACTGATTAACTTTCATAAAACAGTATTAATATTTCAAAAACCGGAAATTCCGTAAGAGATTTTATCTCCGTTGGTAGTTTGATTTAATGGTACAGAATTTCTTCCCTTTTAATTGCAAATGTTTTTACCCAAAAAATGTCATGAAAAGCCTTTTTACAAATTGTCTCAGAAGTGTCTTTTTGCCGGGTAATTCTCCTAATACATTTTCAAGCTCATCAATATTTATGTGGTTTAAAATCATTACAAGTTTGTCCTGTCCGGCATTTTCAATCAAATTACTTACTGAAAGATTATCGGCATTTATCCACGGTCTGTCGGCGCGTGTGACAATGATAAGGTTATCGGCATTTTTTAATAGTTTATGAGGAGTGGGATGATGAATTACGCCCGGAATTTCAACAAAAACAAAATCGAAATTCTTCAAGTTTTCTTCACCTGATACGGTATAAAGATTACTGAATTCATTGATGATTGGGAAGTTACTGTCAATTCTGTAATTTCTTATTTCAGCATTTGTTGCAGTAAGTTCTGCATTGTGCGACAGAACCAAAACTTTATAACCAAACTCCTTTAATTTTTCTGATATTCCGGATATAACGTAAGATTTTCCTTCTCCATCGAAATTACTTAAAACAATGCTTGTGAAGGGGCGGGATTTGAGGTTGAATAAATACGATGACATTTTTTGCGCTGTAATTGCAAAAGCTCTTGAAATCACATAGTTATAATCAACTTGTTTTTTGCTGTGTCTTAAATCGGGTATAACAGAGATTATTTTCAGACCGGAACATTCGGCGGCGCGTTTTGCTGTTCTGATATTCGGATTAAGAAACTCAATTGCAGTTATAAAAAACAGAGGAATCAGAAACCCAAGTATTAAAGCAATTAGCAGCAGGTATTTTCGTTTGCCGGGTTCTGATTTTACAGGGTAAAATGGTTCTGATGAAACTTTCAGATTTGAGTTAA
>DPCJ01000029.1 GCA_003516705.1 Prolixibacteraceae bacterium
AACAACAAACACCTCCTCCGAACTATCTGGTTTTTGCAATTTTAACCACCATTTTTTGCTGCCAGATTCTGGGTATTGTGTCCATCGTTTTTGCCGCGCAGGTAAATTCGCGCTGGAATTCAGGCGATATTCAGGGAGCCATGGATGCAAGCCGCAATGCAAAATTGTGGGCATGGATTGCATTTGGCAGCGGATTATTGATTGCCGTAGTTATGACACTCCTCGCTGTTTTGGGTGTTTTTGCCGGAATTATGAGTGGCGCTGGATTTTAACTAACGAATGAAGAGATTCTTAAATACAGGACTGCTTATCGGTTTTACTGGATTGGCAGTTCTTTTTTTTCTGCTTGACCCCGCCAAACACGAGATTTTTCCACGTTGTATTTTCAATTCAATCACCGGTTATTATTGCCCGGGATGCGGTTCGCAGCGTGCCATTCACAGTTTGCTGCATCTCGATTTTGCCGGAGTTGTGAGCTACAATTTTCTTTTTATCCCCGCTTTTCTGCTTATTTTTTACCATTATCTGCACCCTGTTTTTAATCGGGTCTTTGGATGGAAATTACCCAATGTTTTCTATTTCGGCCGTACTCCGTGGATAATTTTCGGGGTGGTTGTACTTTTCTGGATTCTCCGGAATATTCCGGTTTACCCTTTTTCGGTGCTGGCTCCGGGGTAAAACCGATGCTGGTCTCGCCTCAGGCGAGATGGATACTGGATTTTTGGATACAGGATACTGGATTCTGAATATTTGCTATTTGGATGTCAATTACTACCTACGAGTTACTGCCCCTGAATACCTGAATACTGAATTCCCAATTCTATTTAAATATCATTAAACGATTTGAATTGATAGCCTTTTGCTTCAAGTGTTTCAATCAGCTCATTCAGTTTAAGATAAAACTTGTCGGTTCTTGCATCTTCGGTTCCGGGGTGTATCAGCAAAATGGAGCCATTCAAACCCTGCGGTTCTTTTGCCTCAAAATCCATCAGCCAATTCATGAGTTGCTCCGACGATTTATAGTTGGGCATTTCAGGCGTTGTGTAATCGGCGTTGGTGCCTGTGCCAAACGTGAAATTTACAAGAATAAGCCCCAGTTCGCGGCTCCAGTTTGCAATTTCGTTGTTATACCATTCGTACGGGGAAAGAAAAAACCTTGCCTTTTCAGGTTTTACACGGAATTTCTGCAACGCTGAAAAATTCGCTTTCAGGTCGGCCTGAAATTCTTCTTTTGAAATCAGGGTGGAGTCACGTTTTTGCCAGTCGCAATACAACAAATGCCTGTCGGAATGAGCGCCAACAAAATGCCCCTGTTTTACAATTTTTTCTGTTATACCTGCAAAATCAGGATTTCTCAGAAAATTTCCTGTAAAAAAGAATGAGCCTTTTATCCTGTTTTTCTTCAAAGTAGTCAGAATATGTTCACCTCCTTCAAACCTTTTGTCGGCACTAAAAACGATGTAAATCACTTTCTTTTGCTGATTTATCCTGACGGTGGCACCTTCGTTTTCCTTCGTCATTGCAGGAGCAGCGGATTTCCTGCCTTCGTTTTCGAGCGCAGCAAGATAAAAACTGAGGCTGGCTGTACCATCCATTGTTGGTTCGTTGGTGGAGTAATCGCCAATATCGTCGTGATAAACTGCTTTACCGTAGTTGAACGATGCATATTCATCGGGTTCGAGCAAAGTAATTCCGATGAGGTTTTTGTTTGTTTCGGCGGCAATCGGTCCATCCACCAAGCCGCCGGGCGTTGTTTCGCCGCGCAATACGGTGTACGAAGAATGTGGTTTCTCTGGTGAATCGGCAACTCCCGGAAGTCCGCAAATCATGGCTGTTCCCCACGGATTGCAGCCAAAAAGCCAGTCGCGAAGTGAAGCTTCCATTTCTGCAAAACGCAAATCGCCAGTGTGTTCGCGATACAATCGTGCCTGTGTGATTGCACCAGCCAATAAATTGTTGGAGCACCAGATAAATGGCAATCCGTGAAAAAACGGGTCGTCGTTTCCGCGCTCAAAAAGCAAGTCCAACCCTTCGCCGTAATAACTAGCCGGTTTTTCGCTGATTTTAATCTGTAAATAATGACCAAGATTGACAAACGGATAGCTTTGGTAGTGCCGAGCAGTTCCGTTTTTTATCCAGGGCGAAACAGGCTCCTGATTTCCCCAGTAATTTGCTTCTTTCAGAAAATCCGGGTCGTCAGTGAGTTGAAAAAGCTGTGCGGCGGCCAGTTCAAGGTCGTCGGCAAAATTACTTTCCTCGTAAAAATAGGGCGAAACATTGCTCGCAGTTTGACAATAACCTGTATCGGAAAGTGCAAATTCCCAGGCTTCAAGCGCTTTTTGTTTCATTTTCGCGGCGAATTCAGCATCCGGCTTTTCAAAAATTTCAGCACCCAAAGCAAATCCGGAGGCAAACTTACCGGCAATGGAAGAAACGCCAGTCGATTGATTTTTATATTTCGAAAGTCCCTGCGGTTTTCCTGTTGCAAAATAAACCGGTCTGTATTCGCCCAATCCATAATTAGCTTTATCACCCACCGGCAACCTGAACCCGATATGGTCACGGTCGTCGGCAATCTGGTTGTACATTTCGCCGGGTGCGGGATTCATTTTCAGCATCCATTCAAGCCCCCATTTTATTTCATCCAGAATATCGGCAACGCCATTGCTGCCGGGCATTCCGCTGGCGTCAAAAGCATCGCTGTAAATTTCAGGAAACTTTTGGTAAGCAAACATCATTTGGTACACTGTGTTGATGGAGGTTGTTGAGTATTGAAGGTAATCGGTGGCGTCGTGCCAACCTCCTGTAACGTCGATAAACTGTCCTGTTTTGGTGGGGTGATCAACAACAATTCCGTCATGCGTGTGGCACGAATCGCTTAAATACGGATTAAAACCACACCGTTGCTGACGCAGGTAATTCAATATAAAATCGGCAGTTCCCTCATACACATCATTGTCGATTCTGAAATTTGGCGAGCGGGTTTCTCCTGCCTGAATATAATAGCCTCCCGGATTTTCGAGTTTTGAAAAGTCGAGCCGAAAAGCGGATTGCATTCCCCAATCCTTTGCATTTTTAGAGCTGGGTTCTCCTGTAAAAACAACTTTTCCAGTGAGTGCCTGATGAACTGTAAACTCTTTAACTTCTGCCTTTTCAGATGAAATAAAAACTGCCACTTTCACCGATTGCGGAAGATATCCAAGTTGGTTGACACGAATTACTTCAACAGCTGAAGAAAACAGCGTGGTGAAAAGCAGAAGAAATGTTGATATGGTAAGATTCCTCAGGTTCATATTTTTACTTTTGGGGGTTAAAAATAATAAACCCATCGAAGGTTTATCTGATGGAAAATCATAATCGGTATTGATTTTCCAGAATAAAAAAAGAGTTAAACTTTTTTCAAGATTAACTCTCTGATTCATTGTCGGCCTGCAGTCCCGAGGCGTCGGGAGAACCCTTGGCCCTCCCGATAAAGAATCGGGATGCTCTGCCAACTGATCCAAAGACCACAATAAAAAAGAGTTAAACTTTTAGATTTAACTCTCCTTTAAAAAGTCGGCCTGCAGGGACTCGAACCCTGGGCCCGCTGATTAAGAGTCAGCTGCTCTACCAGCTGAGCTACAGGCCGAATATTTTATATTTTCTATTTTCTAAACTCTGGGCCCTCACTGACGATGCTGTCAGTGCTGCTCTACCTCCCGAAGCTTCGGGATGAGCTACAGGCCGAAAAATATTGCGGCAAAAATAAGTTTTATTTTCAATAAGAAATGAAGAATAAGAAATAAGAAATCTAAAAATCTAAAGCGCCTGACTACACCTGCCTTTCGGACTCCCGGCTTCGGTCTTCCGACTTTTTACAGTTTCAGCTTTACCGGTTTACTGGGTAAACTTTCGTTATTCAAACGGTCGAGCACCGAAATGCGTACTTCGTATTTTTTCTTTTTATCGTTGAATGGCGCAAATTTCAAATCTGTCGATTTTACAATTCCCCAAAAACAGCGGGGATCATTCATTTCGAAATCAGTACCGGCCTCGTTTCCATAAATCACAAAAAGATTGGGTTTGTCCATCTCGTGTTCAGCCTTTTCGGTTTTCCATTTTACTTTTTTCCCTAATTTACTGATTCGTTTTACAGGTTGAGGAGCAGTGTTGTCAATCCACGTCATTGCCGGAACAATGGCTGGTTTGCGATACAATGAACCGGAGAGACTGTCCTGCAAACCCATCAAATCTCGGTTAAAATGTTTGGCGCTGTAATAGGCAACTCCCTGTAATCCGGGTGTATTTCTTACCATCCGAACTTGTGCTGACATTTCACCGGGTTTTGTCCAGGCAGCTGTTTCCGATTTTGCATCCACTTTGTAAGTAGCCAGGCCAATGTACATCGAACGGCCGTAAGTGTGTTCCTTCCACCAGTTGGCAAGCATTTTAAAATCGGCTTGCGGATGCCCAATCTGCCAGTAAATCTGTGGCAACAGGTAATCTATCCAACCATATTTCTGCCATTTAATAACATCTGCATACAAATGGTCGTAGTTTGTAGCGGCTGCCTTTGTTTCCGAACCGCGTGGGTCTTCCGATTTATTTCGCCAAACACCGAAAGGACTGATTCCAAATTTAACCCAGGGCTTTGTGTTTTTAATAGTATCGTTCAGCATTTTAATAATGATATCCACATTTTCGCGGCGCCAGTCGGCTTTATCGGCCTTGCTGAAGCCCCGGTTGTAAAGGGCAAAAGAGGCAGTGTCGGGATAAGCTTCTGCCAAAGGGTACGGGTAAAAATAATCATCAAAATGAATCGCATCTACATCGTAACGCGAAACGATATCTTTCACAACTTTAGCAACAAACTCGCGGGTTTGCGGCAATCCCGGGTCGAAATAAAGCAGGTTTCCGTATTTTAAAATCCATTCGGGATGTTCAAAAGCGATGTGATTTCCTGCTAACGGTTCTTTGATGTTTTGCGAAACACGAAACGGGTTGAGCCAGGCATGTAACTCCATTCCCTGTCTGTGACATTCATCAACCCAAAACTGTAATGGGTCGTAAAACGGGTCGGGTGCTTTTCCCGGAGTGCCGGTCAGATACTTCGACCATGGCTCGAAAGCAGATGCATAAAATGCATCGGAAGCCGGACGCACCTGGAAAATCACAGCATTCATTCCAAGTTTCCGGCTTGTGCTGATAATATTCACCGCTTCCTGCTGTTGCTGTTCTGTTGTTAAACCGGGTTTCGAAGGCCAGTCGATGTTGTTGACTGTAGCTACCCAAACGCCGCGGAATTCATGTTTTGGTTGCGAAAATCCAACCCACGCAGCAAAAAGCAAAAGTACTACTGAAAAAATCTGTTTCATACGATAAAAATAAGTCTGAAGCAGCCAAAGGTAGATATTCGCGAAAATGAAATGCCTGCACTACCAATCCATTACTGCCGAGTTATTAACATGAAGATATTAGTAATCGGGCCAAAAGAATTGAATCTTTCCTGTTCAGTTGCAGGGGAAAACCAATCTGACTTAACATACAAGTGTGGATGTTGGATTATTCGGTTAGTTAAGAACCCAAACAATTAGAAAATAAATATCATTTTGTTTTACTGATAGTTACAGAACCGACTTAAAGATAAAATGAAACCCTGTTTACATTTTATTCACATTTAAATTTATCTTTTTTAACAAAACCGAATCAGCAAAATAAAAAAGAATATATTTGCAGCAGAAACGAATTTTAGTTCTTTCGAAAAGGTTAAAACAATTATTTGTTACAATATTTAAGACAAATCAGTGAGCTTACCTTTCTGGTAAGTTTTTGGTTTTATTAGGTTTAGTTGGTTTAGGTTAAAAAGGCTGTCAGTTGGACAGCCTTTTGTTTTTTATATCAAACCTCATCAGGAACAAAGTACGGTTTACGGTAATTCCGTGTCAGCATCATATCGGCTTCCGGGTCGTTGGCGAATCGTTCATAAGCGCCAACAAAAGTCAGTTCGCGTTTCAACCTGTACGAAATATTGGCTAACGCCGGCAATGCCGATGAATAAAAGCCTTTGTTAATGTCGCAATGCAAATCGTAATCGCTGCCCGAACGGATTGAATCGATGAAATTAGCGTAATGTTCAGTTCCACCGGGAGGTGCCAGATAAGTAGGGTCTTTTGGTGTATCAGAATTTTCGCGTTTCGACGATGCAAAAGGCTGTCCTTCTCGCTGGCGAAAAGCTTTCCAAGAACTTCCGTTCAATTCGAGATATCCATCAGTTCCGTAAAATATATTCCCTATTCTGACATCGAGCGACGATTCGCTGTTGGTAAACCTTCCACGGGTTTCGAATTCAAGAATCTTCCCATCGGCATAAGTAAACACCGAGGTTTGGGTGTTTGGCGTTTCCTGTGAACACTCTTTCGGGCTAATGCCAAACAAGCCTCCTGAAGAATAAATATTTACAGGGTGTTCGTTTTTGTTCATCCCCCAGCGGGCAATGTCGAACTGGTGCGGACCCTGGTTGGCAGTATCGCCGCCACCGGTAGCCCAATGCCAGTGCCAGTTGTAGTGTCCACGCTTTTCGTTGTAAGGTTGCCACGTTGCCGGGCCTAGCCAGTTGTCGTAATGCAATGTTTCGGGCGGCATACTGTCGGGCGAAATGCCAAACGAATCGCGGGGTTTGTAGCACAAACCTTTAGCCATATAAACTTCGCCGATACCGCCAAAATGCAGAAATTCCATGGCTTCAATCACGTTGGCAATCGAGCGGTTCTGGAAACCCACCTGCACCCGCACGTTATATTTCTGGGCAGCTTCCACCATTTTCCGGCCTTCAAAAACATTATGACTGGCAGGTTTTTCGACATACACATGTTTTCCGGCCTGACAAGCCCAAATGGTAGCCAGTGCATGCCAATGATTAGGTGTGGCAACTGAAACAGCGTGAATTTCCTTGTCGTCGAAAACACGCCGCATGTCCCACTCTGTTTTTGGTTTTTCTCCCAGTGCGTCCTCCACTTTTTTAACCCTGTCGGGGAAAAGTTCTTCGTCAACATCGCAGAGCGTTTTCAGCATCACATTCCTGTTGTCTTTTAATGCACACCAGGTTCCAATGTGTGCATTTCCTTGTCCACGGATACCTATTACGGCGAGGTTTATTCTGTCGTTCGCCCCTTTAATTGAGGCATACGATTTGGCGCTCATGCCCATTCCGCCAATTATGATTCCTGCAGTTCCCAAGGCACTTTTCTTTAAAAAATCTCTTCTTTCTGTCATTTTCAGCTCTTTATTTTGGTTTAGCAACTGGCGTACAATTTACCAATTTGATTTGAAAACGGTCAAATCAGGCTTGTTGTTTTTTTCTATTTTTGAACGCTGTAAAATTTTTAAAAGAATGAGAAAGATTCTTTCTGTGATACTTACCCCGGTTTATTTGCTTTGGTTTGCTTTATTACTGGTTATTTTTCATCCGATACAGGTGGTAACCCGCTGGATTTGGGGCTACCCAATACGGAAAAAAGTTGTTGATATTCTTAACTTCGGATTGCTTTATTCACTCTGGATATTGGGAACCCGTATCTCATTTAAAGGTTTTGAAAAGATTCCGCAAAACAGGCCGCTGATTATTGTAGCCAACCACCAGAGTTTACTCGACATTGTGGCCATTGTGGTTGGATTCAGAAAAAACCATCCGAAATTTATTTCGAAAGCAGAACTGGGTCGCGGTATTCCCAGTGTTTCGTACAACCTGCGCCACGGCGGTTCTGTACTAATTGACCGTAAAAAAGGGGCGCAATCGGTGAAAGATATTATGATGCTTGGAAAACACATTGAAGCCACAGGGTATTCGGCCTGTATTTTTCCGGAAGGAACGCGCACCAAAAACGGACTGGTAAAAACTTTTCAGCCGGCAGGAATTGCGTCGCTTATTCGTTCCGCGCCTTCGGCAGTGATTGTTCCGCTTGCCATCGATGGTTTTAAGATCATGAAAAACGGATATTTCCCGATGACGTTCGGCTGTAAATTTAAACTGACAGCGCTGGCCCCAATTGAGCCCAAAGGCCGCGATGCCAGCGAACTGACTTTGGAAATTGAAAACCTGATTAAGAGGGAGTTGGGGCAAGCTTAACGAACTAAAAAAACCCGCGAAGACGCGGAGACGCAAAGATATTTCTCCGCGTCTTTGCGTCTCTGCGGTTTATACTTAAAACTAAATTCCTCTTGCGTTTCTGTCTAATTGTTCTGCTTCAGTAAAATCGTTTTCGCAAATATGGCCTGGCAGTGGCAAAATGCGTTCGTGAATCGCATCGATAATCCATTGTGGCTGCGGGAAGAAAGAATCTTCAAGTTCATAGGCCGGAGTAATCCAGTTGCGTGAACCCACCACAACCGGCGGAGCATCGAGGTAATCAAAGGCC
Organism: Prolixibacteraceae bacterium; assembly: GCA_003516705.1. Classification (GTDB taxonomy): domain Bacteria; phylum Bacteroidota; class Bacteroidia; order Bacteroidales; family Prolixibacteraceae; genus Draconibacterium. The sequence continues at coordinate 8,394 of DPCJ01000029.1, forward strand.
AGTTCGGTGATGTTCGATGCCAAATCGCGAAGGAAAGAACCACGACCCGAAGCATCCCCAGAAATCACAATCCGCCCGGTTTTTTTCACTGATTCAATTACCAAATCGTAATTAAACGGCACCATCGAACGGGCGTCAATTACCTCAGCTGAAAGGTTGTATTTTTCTTCCAGGATTTTTGCAGCATCCAGCGCCCGGTATAAAGTTGCGCCGATAGTCAGAATCGTAACATCGGTTCCGGCTCTTTTAATGTCGGGTTCGCCTATCGGAATTTCGTAATATTCAGCCGGCACACCACCTTTGTGGAACATCTCGCCAATATCATAAACCCGCTGACTTTCGAAGAAAATCACGGGGTCGGTTCCCTGCAGGGCGCTGTTCATCAAACCTTTTGCATCGTATGGTGTAACCGGAAAAACTACTTTCAGCCCCGGAATGTGAGCAGCCAGCGCTGTCCAGTCCTGCGAGTGTTGCGCCCCATATTTCGAACCCACCGAAACACGGATTACCACCGGCATTTTTAACACATTACCACTCATGGCCTGCCATTTCGGTAGCTGATTAAAAACCTCGTCTCCGGCACGACCCAGAAAATCGCAGTACATTATTTCGGGAATAACACGGCCTCCGCACATGGCGTAACCAATGGCGGTACCCACAATCGATGCTTCAGAAATTGGCGAATTAAAAAGTCTGTGGTAAGGCAAAGCTTCCGTCAATCCGCGATACACAGCAAACGCACCACCCCAATCTCGGTTTTCTTCACCATAAGCAATCAGCGTCGGGTCTTTGTAGAAGCGGTCAACAATGGCTTCGAAAATTCCGTCGCGCAATGCATATTGTTTTATTTTCGAGAAAGGTTTCCCGTTTTCGTCGAACATGAACCGTTCCTTGGTTTCGAGTTGTTTCACCCGTGGATTTTCGGCCAGTGGATGATTTACTTCCACCGGGCAATCTTCCATTTTATCCACACTTTGGTTGCTGAACATCATCTCCCCAATCAGGTTGGGGAATTTTTTCATGTTCATGTGTGGCGAAACCTCATCGTCGATGGCCAGCTTCAATGTACTGGTAACCAATTGTGAAATTTCAGCCCTGATTTCTTCCAATACATTTTCAGTCACAATACCGGTATTTACCAGTTCATTCCCAAACCAGACAATTGAATCCTGTTTTTCCCAGGCTTCCACTTCTTCCTTGCTCCGGTACGACGAGGCGTCAGATGGTGAGTGACCACTGTAACGATACGTGAGTACATCGAGCAAAACAGGCCCGCGCTTTTCTTCCAGAATTTTCTTTTTCCTTTTGTAGGCGTCAATCACAGCCAATGGATTGTAACCATCCACGCGTTCAGCGTGCATCTGGTCTTTGTTCAGTCCGGCGCCAATACGGGCAGCAATTTCGTAACCCATCGTTTCGCCACAGGTTTGGCCACCCATTCCGTACTGGTTATTCATAATATTGATAATCAGCGGAAGTCCGCCTTTCATGTCGCCTTCCCATAATTCAGTAAACTGGTCCATGGTGGCAAAGGCCAGGCCTTCCCAAACGGGGCCGCAAGCCATGGAAGCATCGCCGATGTTAGCGACAATAATTCCATTCTTCCGGTTTACCTTTTTGTAAAGTGCAGCGCCAACTGAAATATCGCCCGAACCGCCCACAATGGCATTGTTCGGATAAACACCAAACGGCGTAAAAAAAGCGTGCATCGAGCCACCCAGCCCTTTGTTGAAACCTGTTTCGCGGGCAAAAATCTCGGCTAAAGTTCCGTACAAAAGGAATTTAATTGCCAGTTCCTTTACTGTTCCTTTGTGACTGGTCTTTACCGGCGCCAAAGTTTTTCCATCGAAATGGGTATCCATAATCTGCTCCAGTTGCGCATCGTTGAGTTTATGAATGGCAGACAAACCTTTGGCTAAAATTTCGCCATGACTGCGGTGCGAACCGAAAATAAAATCTTCGACACCCAATGTGTAAGCCATTCCAACAGCAGCAGCTTCCTGACCAATGGAAAGGTGTGCCGGCCCCGGGTGGTCGTATTTAATTTCGTTGTACTCACCACGGATTTTGATGAGGTTGAGCATGGTTTCAAACTCGCGGATAACCGACATGTCGTGGTAAATTCTCAGAAAATCTTCTTTTGAAAAATTTTCCTTTTCTTCTTCGATGGTTTTGTTGTATTGATTTACCGGTATCGGGTTAAATTCGATGTAACCTGGTTTGCGGACTTCCGCCGGATTTATAAATTGATTCTTAGGCATAACTATATTTTTTTTACCGCAAAGACACAAAGTCGCTGAGAAATCTTTGCGTCTTCGCGACTCTGCGGTTAATATTCAATTGTTTCGATTTGATTTCTTATTTCGGCGAGGAACCGGGTTGCTTCGCCACCATCAAGCGCCTGATGATTGTAGGTAAGCGAAAGACCAATCATCGGCACAAAACCATAAACACCTTCCTCGATTTCCTTCGGCCTCGGGATGATAGCGCAAACCCCCAGAATAGCAACCTGCGGCAAATTAATTACCGGCGTAAACATTTCAACTCCGTAATTTCCGAGGTTCGAAATAGTAAACGTGGCAGCTTCGGGACTTAGTAAATCGGGATTGATATTTCCGCCTCGTGCCTGTGCAGCCAGTTGCTGCAACTGAGCTGAAAGTCCGGACAACGAAAAATCGCTGGCATTTTTCAGCGCCGGAACCATTAAACCACGGTCGGTATCAACCGCCAGTCCAAGATGAACCTTGCTGAACCACTTCATTTTATCACCCAGAAAATGGGTATTTGCCTGCGGAAATTTTTCTAAAGCACGGATTACCGCGTAACAAACCAGGTCGTTGATGGTAATATTCTGTTTGATTTTCCCTTCGGCAAATTCAGTTTTAAACTTTTTACGAAGTCGTTGTAATTGGCGGGCGTCGGCACTGAGGTGATGCGTGAGCTGAGCCGAGTTCTGCAGCGACTGGTGCATGGCATTGGCAATCAGTTTGCGGATGTTTGAAACAGGACGGATTTCAAAATCGTTGCCTTTTGCATAAACTGCAGTCGGCGCCTGTACTTTTGGTTTCACCCGGGCTGCAACTGTTTCAGGTTTTGAAACGGTGGTAGCAGCCGCTTCCACATCGCGGGCAATAATTCGTCCGTGTGGCCCCGAACCTTTTAATGCATAAATATCGACACCCAGCTTTTCCGCCATATTTTTTGCCAGTGGCGAAATGCGAAGATGGTCGGATAAATCACCCGGTTCCACTTCAAACTCAAAAACTACCGGGGCCTCGTCAGGCACAATAATTTCAGCTGTTTCTGAAACCGTTGATGCTCCGTTAACAAATTCTTCATACGATTCATCGGGTTGCCCTATAACTGCAATGTTTGAAAGCACTGGAATTTCGTCTCCTTCGCTGAAAAAAACAGCTAACAAAACACCGTCAGCTTTTGCCTCCTCTTCAAACGATGCCTTGTCGGTTTCGTACGAAAACAGGATGTCGCCGGTTTTGACCGTTTCACCAACTGATTTGTACCACTGACCAAGAATGCAGGTTTCGACCGACTGACCCTGGCGCGGCATTAATACTGGTATTGCCATATTTTATTGATAGTTAATTATTCAGAACAAACTTGTAAATACAAATATTTCGAAACAAAAATTTCAATAAACTGAATTTTAATTAATTAAGCATATTCGATTTATCGGGGTGTAAAATTATATTTTTTAACTTGTAAATACAAGTTGTGCTGATTATTTTGATTTTTTCTTAATTTTAGCCTCGATGGAACAAATGCATCAATACCGGAAATTGTACGAATTGCTGCGTGAACACATTCTTTCAGGGGTTTACGCTGAAGGAAGTCTTTTGCCTTCGGAAAACGAATTGTGCGCCACCTATGGTATGACGCGCCCTACAGTGCGACATGCACTCGATACGCTGGTAAAAGAAGGTATGATTCTGAAACAACAGGGCAAAGGCAGTATTGTAAGAAAACCGCCACAAAACATTGGGATTTTGTCGATTGAAGGAACTGCCTCAGCCATTGGCGTGCGTTACCTGAAAACCGATATTCTGCAAAAACCTGTGGCAAAAATGTGGCCCGAGAATTTTGCTTTCGAACTTTCCGAAGCCGAGCGCGACCTGGGTTGTATTTATTTGGAGCGACTCAGGTTTGTGGAAGATGTTCCTGTTTTTTACGACATCAACCACTTGCCCAACATTTATATTCCGAGAATAACAGCCCGTTCGTTCGAAAATAAATCGCTTTTTGAAATTCTCCGGCAGGAATACCAGATTGAAATTCTGGGTGGCGAGCAAAAGCTGAAAGCCATCAAAGCCGATTCAAAAATTTCGGGATTGCTGAAAATTCAGGAAGAACAACCCGTTTTGTACATCGAACGCAAACTCACCACCAATAAAGCTGGGTTCAGTATTTATTCCACCATCTATTTTAATTCTGAAAAACATTCCATTTTCGGAAGTTTCTGATTGCTTTTCAGGTCAATTTCTTTTCAAATAGTTAATTTTGCCTCTCTAAATTTTTGCAAATGAACCTTTCTGAAGTTCTTCCCGAACCCATCAACGCTACCGGGGTAAAAGCCGACTTTATCAACGAAAAATATGGGTCGCACGAGCGCAATACTTTTGATTTGTGGCTGGCGAAATCGGAAAAACCAACACCACTGGTAATTTATATTCATGGCGGAGGTTTTACCGAAGGCGACAAATCGCGTTATTATCTTTCTGAAGATGTGGTGAGGTTTCTGAATGCCGGTATTTCGGTGGCATTGATTAATTACCGCTTTATGAATCAGCCACCTTATGGAATTCTTGGGAGTATGAACGATTCAAAACGATGTATTCAGTATTTGCGTTTTCATGCCGAAAAATTCAATGTCGACAAAACCCGGATTGCCTGCACCGGGGGTTCTGCCGGAGCCGGAACAGCACTCTGGCTGGCTTTTTCAGACGACATGGCCGACCCGCAGAATACTGATCCAGTTTTACATGAGTCAACACGTTTAACCTGTGCCGGCGCTTTTGCCACGCAGGCTACTTACGATATTTTTAAATGGGACGAAATCCTTGGAATTCCGCTTTCGAAACAACCCGAAACCCTTCATTTGATTGCAAGAGCTTTGGGATTTAAATCGGCTGAAGGACGAGACCTGAGAAAAGAAACAGCCATCAGGCAAAATCTTGATTTTTTAGCCAAAATGAAAAGTTCGGGCTCTCCTGTTTTTATTTACAACAAACACCGCGCTGGCATTCCTGAAACACAGGATGACATCAATCATCACCCGCTTCATGCCAAAGCGCTGATGAAAAAAGCTGAAAGTGTTGGCCTTGAAGCAATTGTTTATGCCCCGGAAATTGGAATCAATAATAAATCAGGCAAAGACCTCGTAGATTTTTTTCTGGAGAAATTCGGGGTAACTCCATGAAATTTTTATGTTAATTCCTTTGTAAACCGCGCCACTGGTACGAAATTTGATTTAATCCCGGCTCAAACAATAATTAAATATTAGAGCTATGAAAAAATCAAACCTTTTACCTGTTTTTATTTGTGTTGTTACTTTTCTTTCATCGTGCATGATTCAAGAACCCATATCCACCAGCACTCCTGTTAATAACAAAACATATCAGGTCGATTTTCTTTTTGAATATGATGGTTGTAAAGTGTACAGGTTTCAGGACCTCGGCGATTACATTTATTTTACGAATTGTAATAACGAAACCACATCTTTTATAAACGATTCGACTTTTATTAAAACCATTTCTGTAAATAGCAATAACAAAACTTTCAAATAGCCGATTTTAACATTTCATACATTTCAGTTTGAAAATGTTATCATATGATATAAAATCATTCAAAATTAGCATATTTGCACCCTGAAAATTTTGAAATTACTTATAATATGAAAGTTCTGAAATTTGGCGGCACCTCGGTAGGTTCGCCCGAAAATATGAGGGCAGTGATTGATATTATTGCCGACGGAGAGCAGAAATTAGTGGTTTTATCGGCCATGTCGGGCACAACCAATGCACTGGTTGAAATTGCAGGATATCTTCATAAGAAAAATAAGGATACAGCCAGTGTTTTAATTGGTAACCTGGAAGCAAAATATAAAAAGGTTGTTGACGATTTATACAAAACCGAAGAGAGCAAAAAACAGGGACTTCAAATTGTAAAAGCAAGTTTCGATACCCTACGTTCGTTTACTTCGGGCACATTTACCGAAGTGGGCGAAAACACCATTGTAGCGCAGGGTGAACTGATTTCGACCCAGCTTTTTACTGTTCTAATGACCGAACTGGGTTACAATGCCAAATTGCTGCCGGCGCTCGAATTTATGAGAATCGACGAGGATAAAGCTGCCGACCTGCCATCCATAAGAAAACTCATTCAACCGGTAATTGAAAAAGCCGGTTCCGCTGAGTTTTATATCACCCAGGGTTTTATCTGTTTGAATGCCAACGGTGACATTGACAATCTCCAACGTGGCGGAAGCGACTACACTGCTTCTCTAATCGGAGCAGCCATTGATTCTGAAGAAATTCAGATTTGGACCGACATTGACGGGTTCCATAACAACGACCCGCGATTTGTGTCGAACACCCGCAAAATCGACCAGCTTTCGTTTCTCGAAGCGGCTGAGTTAGCTTATTTCGGTGCTAAGATTCTACATCCGCAAACTGTTTTGCCGGCCCGCGTGCAAAACATTCCGGTTCGCCTGAAAAACACGATGAATCCGGCGGACAGCGGAACACTGATTACTTCGGAAAGCGATGGCAAAGGTATTAAAGCTGTTGCTGCAAAAGACGGAATTACTGCAATAAAAATCCGTTCGGGCCGAATGCTGATGGCCTATGGTTTTCTGAAAAACGTATTTGCCGTTTTTGAAAAATACAAAACTCCGATTGATATGATTTCCACGTCGGAAGTTGCTGTTTCACTTACCATCGACAACACAAAATATTTGAACGAAATTCAGGAAGAAATCGCCATTTTCGGTGATGTTGAAATCGATACCGACATGTCGATTGTTTGCATTGTTGGCGACATTATCAGCGAGGAAAAAGGTTTTGCCTCAAAGGTTTTCAACGCACTCGACGGCATTCCAATCCGCATGATTTCGTATGGTGGAAGCCGTTACAATATTTCGGTACTTGTTCCTACAGTACATAAAAAAGTTACACTGCAGGCCATCAGCGATAAAGTTCTGAACAATTAAATACATTGAACAATTTAATAACTTATTTGCAACTATCACCCCTTTTTCCCCTCAAGGGGAGAATTGCGTTGAACTTAAGCCGAAATAAGTTAACAACTACTTCCCATTTGAGGGGGCAGGGGTGAAGAAATGCAACAATATCTTATTTGCAAAACTTAATATAAATTCAATCATATAAAATCATGCCTAATAAAATAAGAAAAGAAGCCGCCCTTCTTTATCACTCTCAGGGAAAACCTGGCAAAATTGAGGTTATCCCTACAAAACCATATAGTACGCAAGCCGATTTATCTCTGGCTTACTCACCTGGTGTGGCAGAACCATGTCTCGAAATTGAGAAAAATCAGGAACTTGCCTATGAATATACTGCGAAAGGAAACCTTGTTGCTGTAATTTCGAACGGGACTGCAGTTCTCGGGCTTGGCGATATTGGCGCACTTTCGGGCAAACCGGTGATGGAAGGGAAAGGCCTGCTTTTCAAAATTTATGCGGGTATCGATGTTTTTGATATCGAAGTGGACGAAAAAGACCCCGAAAAATTTATCCAGGCGGTAAAAGCCATTTCGCCAACTTTTGGTGGAATTAACCTCGAAGATATTAAAGCACCCGAGTGTTTCGAGATTGAAGACAGGCTGAAAGCTGAACTCGATATTCCGATTATGCACGACGATCAGCACGGAACAGCGATTATTTCATCGGCCGGACTCATAAACGCGCTTGAACTTGCCGGCAAAAAAATCGGTGAAGTTAAAATTGTGGTGAACGGCGCCGGAGCTTCGGCTAACTCGTGCACAAAATTATACATTGCCCTTGGCGCAAGTCGCGAAAACATTGTGATGCTCGACAGCAAAGGTGTAATTTCAACTTCAAGAACCGATTTAAACGAATCGAAAAAAATATTTGCCACCACCCGCACCGAATTGAAGACCTTGGAAGATGCCATTGTTGGTGCCGATGTTTTCCTGGGTTTGTCGAAGGGAAATGTGTTATCAAAGGAAATGGTTCGAACAATGGCAGCCAACCCGATTGTTTTTGCGCTGGCAAATCCCGACCCCGAAATTTCGTACGAAGAAGCAATGGCTTCGCGCGAAGACATCATTTTTGCGACCGGCCGGTCTGATTATCCAAACCAGATTAACAACGTTATCGGTTTCCCCTATATTTTCAGGGGTGCGCTTGACACACGGGCTCGCGCAATTAACGAGGAAATGAAACTGGCTGCCTGCAAAGCCATCGCCGGTCTTGCCAAACAGTCGGTTCCCGACATTGTAAACGCTGCATACAACGTAAATAAATTGAGTTTTGGGCGTGATTATATTATCCCGAAACCTGTTGACCCGAGGCTGATTACCGAAGTTTCGTCGGCAGTGGCAAAAGCGGCTATTGAATCGGGAGTAGCACGAAAAATCATCACCGATTGGGAAGAATACAAAAATAACCTCCGCCACCTGATGGGGCACGAATCGAAAATGATGCGCCAGTTTACAGAAATGGCTATTCAGAATCCGAAACGTGTTGTTTTTGCCGAAGGCTCGCACCCGAATATGCTGAAAGCAGCGGTTGAAGCTTACCAAATGGGTGTTTGCTACCCCATTCTTCTGGGCAACGACGAAAGAATTGAAAAACTGGCAGCCGAACTGAATCTGAGTCTTGAAGGTTGCACTGTAATAAACCTTCGCCACGACCAAGAAGCGGAACGCCGCGAGAAGTTTGCGAAAATTTTAGCTGAAAAAAGAGGACGTCAGGGAGCCACTTTCGAAGAAGCCAACGATAAAATGTTCGAACGCAACTACTTCGGAATGATGATGGTTGAAACCGGCGAAGCCGATGCTTTTGTAACCGGCGTTTACACCAAATACTCGAACACCATAAAAGTGGCAAAAGAGGTGATTGGAATCAAAGAAGGATTTAAACATTTTGCAGCAATGCATATTGTAAACTCTAAAAAGGGAACTTACTTTTTGTGCGACACACTGATTAACCGCCACCCCACAACAGAAACCCTGACTGACATTGCCCGGCTGGCACAAAATACCGTGAGATTCTTTGCGCGCGAACCAAAAATTGCCATGCTTTCGTATTCCAATTTCGGCAGCGACGAAGTGGGTAGCCCGGCATCGGTGCACGAAGCCGTGAGGTACATGCAACAGGAATTTCCTGATTTGGCCATTGATGGCGAAATGCAGGTAAATTTTGCGCTCGATAAAAACTTGCGCGACAAAAAATATCCATTTTCAAGATTAAACGGACAGGATGTAAATACGCTTGTTTTCCCGAACCTGAGTTCGGCCAACACGGCGTACAAGCTTTTGCAGGAAATGTCGTCGGCTGAAACCATCGGGCCAATTCAGATGGGATTGAACAAACCGATTCATTTTACAGATATTGAAAGCTCGGTGCCCGACATTGTAAACATCACGATTATGGCGGTAATTGACGCAATTGTGCAGGAAAAAATCGGCAAATAATTTTTGAATTGAAATCATAAAAAATGGCAGAANNTTCTGCCATTTTTTATGATTTCAATAATCAGAGTTTTATTTCTTCAGGAAAGGGTGATAATCGCCCACCAAACCCAAAGGTTTTGTATTTCTTACAAAATCGGTAAGTTCAATACTTTCACGGGCATCGTCTATTCCGAAACCATTTCCTGAAAGTATTTGCCGGTAGGTTTCGGTGTGCAGGTCAGTAAAACCTTCGCTGAATTCCACTTCTTCGCCGTTAACCGTAATTGAACGGTAAGTTCTTTTGCCTTTTTCAACAGCTTCTTTTGGCAGGTCTTCAGCATCAACACTCAGAAACCAGCGCACCCGCGCTTTTTCGAGTTGCAGATAACCTGCTGCTTTTGTTGGAGTGTACGAATGAACGATGTTCTCTTTTACCTTTCCGAAAATCCAGGTAATCATATCAAAAAAATGGATGCCGATGTTGGTGGCAACTCCTCCCGACTTTTCAACATCGCCTTTCCAGCTTTTCTGGTACCAACTTCCACGTGTAGTAATGTAACTCAGGTCAACATCAAACATATCGGAACCGGTGACTTCGATTTTCTTTTTCAGGTCGAGAATAGTTTTATGGTAACGAAGTTGTAAAACAGTAAAAACTTTTTTCCCGGTTTCTCCCTCAATATCCTTGATAATGTGCATGTCGCGCGGGTAAATTACCAGTGGTTTTTCGCAAATGGCATCGGCCCCATTGCGCAAGGCAAACCGGATGTGCGACGGATGCATATAATTGGGCGTACAGATACTAACTATATCAATGGGTTTTCCATTGCGACGCAGGTCGTCCATGTATTTATCAAGGTTTTCGATTTCGAGGAAAAACTCGGCATCGGGAAAATAGCTGTCGATTCGGCCCATTACATCGAATTTATCAGTAGCACAAACCAATTGGTTGCCGGTTTCTTTTATGGCTTTCATGTGACGGTCGGCAATGTATCCCGCGGCGCCTATTAATGCAAAACGTTTCATTTTTTAGTATTGAGATTTTTAGTATTGAGTACAAAGTATTGAGATAAAAAAAGTATCAAGTATCGAAAATCCAGAATCATGCCTCCACTATCCAGAATCAAATCTTCTATCATTCCAGCCTTAAAAAACCATCTTCTAAAACATATTTTTCGCCGGTTTCGGGACAGATTAAATCGTTGCCTAATATTGCACCCGATTTGCTGACCCAGCCTTTTTGCCTGGCCGGAACACCAATCATCAGCGCAAACGGTTTTACATCTTTTGTTACCACAGCACCGGCTCCAATAAAACAGTATTCACCAAGCGTTGCTCCGCAAACAATGGTGGCATTTGCGCCAATAGAGGTTCCGCGTTTTACAAGCGTGGTTTTAAATTCGTTTTTGCGTTCAACCCCACTGCGCGGATTGATGACATTGGTAAAAACCATCGACGGGCCCAAAAAAACATCGTCTTCACAAATCACACCTTCGTAAAGCGAAACATTGTTTTGGATTTTGATGTTGTTCCCGATTCTTACCTTGTTACCTACAAATACATTTTGCCCGAGCACACAGTTTTCGCCGATTTCGGCGGTGCCCATTATATGCGTAAAATGCCAGATTTTTGTTCCGTTGCCAATTTTTGCCCCGATATCTACAATGGCTGATTCATGTATAAATGTGTTATTCATTTTATTCTTTTTTTTACCGCGGAGACGCTAAGACGCAGAGGATTTTCCTTGCGTCTCTCCGTCTCTGTGGTTAATATTAGTAGTGATTTACAAACCTCTTAAATCCCTCCTTCAATAAAGGAACATTAAAGTTTATCAAAAATCCCAATTTTTTATCTGTGAGTTTTAAATACGAAATGATTTGTGCTTCATGAACAGGAAGAATATAATCGACTGTTTTCAATTCAACAATTATCTCCTTTTCAACCAAAATATCAATTCGGAAATCCTTGTTCAGATTTTCACCCTTGTAATACAGAGGCACAGCAACCTGATTTTCAACAAAAATATTTCGTAATTGTAGTTCTTTAAATAAACAAAGTTCATAAACCGATTCAAGTAATCCTGGTCCCATTTCTTTATGAACAGTGATTGCTGCGTCAAGAATCTCACCAGAAAGTTGATTGAATCTGTCTTTATTCATAATCTTCTTTTTACCGCGGAGGCGCAGAGATGCTGAGATTTTTCTTTGCGTCTCTCCGTCTCTGCGGTTAATTGATTTCAAAATATTCCATTACAGAATTTACAATATATTCCAACTGCTCCTCCGTCATTTCGGTGTGCATTGGCAAGGATAAAACAGTTTCAGCAAGTTGTTCGCTGACCGGAAAATCCCCTTTCTTGTAGCCAAGATACTGATATGCTTCCTGTAAATGATGAGCACCCGGATAATAAATCATAGAAGGAATTCCCTTTTGCTGAAGGAAAGCCTGTAATTCATTTCGTTTTTCTGTTTTTATGGTGTATTGGTGAAATGAATGCGTGCTGTAAGAAACCCTTGCCGGAGGTTCCAATCCTTCCACATTTTTCAGGTTTTCGTCATAAAAAGCAGCAGCCTCCTGTCGGGCTTTTATGTGATTATCGAAATATTTCAGTTTAACATCCAAAATTGCCGCCTGAATGCTGTCGAGGCGCGAGTTTACCCCGATTCTTTCGTATTGGTATTTGGCTTTCATGCCGTGGTTGGCAATGGAACGGATAGTTGCAGCCAGTTTTTCATCTCCTGTATAAATGGCACCGCCATCGCCAAAAGCACCCAGATTTTTTGACGGGAAAAACGAGGTGCAGCCAATGTGGCCAACAGTTCCGGCGGGTTTGCGGGCTCCGTCGCTGAATATGTATTCGGTGCCAATGGCCTGCGCAGCGTCTTCAATCACAAAAAGATTGTGCTTTTCTGCAATCTTCAGAATTTCCTCCATGTTTGCACACTGTCCGAACAAATGAACCGGCACAATTGCCTTTGTTTTCGAGGTAATCAGTTTTTCAATCTGAGTTGTGTCGATATTAAAAGTATCCGGCAAAACATCAGCAAAAACAGGTTTCAAACCCATCAACGCAAGTGTTTCAACAGTGGCTATAAAAGTAAACGGCACGGTAATCACCTCATCTCCTGGCTTTAAACCCAGCGCCATGTAGGCAATTTGCAGTGCATCAGTTCCGTTCGCGCAAGAAATTACATTGGTTGAAAGATAACTTGCAAGGTTTTTCTCAAACTCGAGCACTTTGCCGCTTTTAATGAATTGGGTAGAACGAATCACTTCCTGCATGGCCGCATCAATCTCGGCTTTCATGGTCAGGTACTGACCGTAGGTATCGCACATGTGAATTGTTTGCATAGAATCCTTTTATTGGATTTGCAAAGTAAATGGAATATCATATAATTTGTCTGCCATATTATATTTTTACATTTGTTTTTTCAAAAGCAATGAACAAAGTACTGATAATTACATACTATTGGCCACCGTCAGGTGGTGCAGGAGTACAACGCTGGTTGAAGTTTAGTAAATACTTGCTGAAATCTGGCATCGAACCTATTGTATTAACCGTTGATAGTCAATACGCTACATACCCTCAAAAAGACCCCGAACTTGAAAATGAAATTCCAAAGCAAATTATTGTTGAAAAAACAAAATCCTTTGAGTTATATTCTTTTTACAAAAAAGTATCTCCAAACAAAGAGATTCCGTTTGGAGGTTTTGCAAATTCAGTAAACCTGAGTTTAAAGGAAAAAATTTTACGATTTATCAGAGGCAATTTATTTGTGCCTGATCCGAGAAGGGGTTGGAACAAATATGCGTTCAAAACGGCTTGCAAATTGATAAAGCAACATAACATCAAAACAGTTATAACCACGAGCCCTCCCCATTCAACCCAATTAATAGGTAAAAAATTAAAAAAGAAATTCGGAATAAACTGGATTGTCGATTTCAGAGACCCATGGACTGAAATTTACTATTTTAAACAACTTTACCCGACTCGAATAGTTACGATATTGAATAAATATCTCGAAAAAAGTGTTTTAACGAAAGCCGATGCAGTTATCACGGTGAGTGATGAACTCAAAAGACTTTATAAAGAAAAAATCAGAAAAAATACCAGCAAAATCACCGTAATCCCAAATGGGTTTGATGAGGATGATTTTCGAGGGAAAGAGCGTGCTAAAAGTAGCGAAGTATTTTATATTTCATATGTTGGCACCATTTCAGATGAATACAATTCCGCAGCCTTTATTGAAGCTGTCAGAAAGCTGCCTGCTGAACAACTGGAAAATTTAAGGATTCGCTTTGTTGGCAAGGTTAACCCAAAAACAATTGAAGCTTTCAAAAACGTCGGGTTATTCGAAAATATTGAGATAATACAGTATGTTACACACACTGCTGCTATTGATTTTATGCTCTCTTCAAATATGTTGCTTTTAATTATTCCGGATGTAAAAAATAATGAGGGAATTTTAACTGGTAAACTTTTTGAATACATAGCATGTAGGATTCCTATTCTGTTTATTGGACCCGAAAATGGTGATGCAGCAAAAATAATTAATGAAACTGGTAGTGGTGAGGTTTTTGGTTATGGCGATAGCGATAGAATTCACGAAGCTTTATTTGCAGCAATTACCTCTGAATCAGAAAACAAAACTGAACTGCCAAATATTAATATCACCAAATACTCAAGAGAAAGTCTTACACAAAAACTCGCTGGTTTAATAAATCAATTGAAATAAAAACAATATGAAAATTACGATACTAGGCCCGGCTTACCCATTTCGTGGAGGAATTGCCGCTTTAAACGAAAGGTTAGCAAAAGAGTTAATAAAAGAAGGACATCAGGTTGACATTGTTTCTTTTAAGTTGCAGTATCCTTCATTTCTATTTCCAGGCAAATCGCAATTTACAGATCAACCTCAAAAATTTACTTTTCGCATTACAAGAGAAATCAATTCGATAAACCCGATCAACTGGATTTTAACCGGGCGAAAAATAAAAAAAGCAGAACCCGATCTTCTTATTGTTCGATTTTGGATTCCGTTTATGGCAATGAGTCTTGGTTCAATTTGCAGAATTGTGAAAAGCAGTACGAAAACGACAGTTATTTCAATTGCCGACAACATTATTCCTCACGAAAAGAGAATTGGCGACGACTTTCTTTGCAACTATTTTATTAAAAGTGTAGATGGGTTTTTAACTATGTCAGAAAGTGTTCTTTCTGACCTGACGAAATTCAGCAACAAAAAACCCGCATTATTATCACCTCACCCTATTTATGACCATTACGGAGAAATTGAACCAAGAGAAATTGCTTTGGAAAAACTCAGCCTTTCCGCTGATTTCAGGTATATTCTTTTTTTTGGTTTTATTCGTGATTACAAAGGTCTCGATTTGCTGTTAAAAGCTTTTGCTCATCCGTTTTTCAGAGAAAACAAAATCAAGCTAATTGTTGCAGGTGAATTTTATTCTGACGAAGCAGTTTACACCAACATGATTTCGGACTTAAATATTGGCGATATTATTGAATTACGAACTGATTATATTGCAAACTCCGATGTCCCCAATTATTTTAATTGCGTTGATATTGTTACTCAACCTTATAAGTCAGCAACACAAAGTGGGGTTACTCAAATTGCTTATCACTTTAATAAGCCAATGCTTGTAACCGATGTTGGTGGGCTGGCTGAAATTGTTCCCAACCTTAAAGCAGGCTATGTTGTAAAACCTCATCCTTCAGAAATTGCAGAAGCTCTAATTGATTTTTTCAGTAAAAACCGTCTTGATGAATTTGTAAAAAATGTAATTATTGAAAAAAAGCGATTCAGTTGGGATAAAATGACCTCATCAATCTACCATCTGGCTAAAAGAATTGGAGAAGATGTAAAAATTTCTCACAAATAAACGATGTATTACCGTTAACGGTATAGTTCTTTTGAATAGTGGGATGAACTGTTACTAACTATTCCATTAATCGATTCAAACTTCCTTAACCGATAACGGCTGCCAGGATTTCAATATTAATGTAAAATCACTGTGAACCAATTCAATTAGAGGTAACAGTTTCTGTTTGTTCCTTACCTGAAAAAAATCTCTGCCATATTTTCGTCGAAATGCAGCCCGGGTTGTAACAATACTTCTTTAATATTCATTTTTGTAAAAGCGTAGTCCAATGCTTCAGGATTTACATACTGAATTAGCACGCCAACAATCGTGAGAATTTTTTGGCATTTATATTTAATTAATTTTGAAAAACATCAAAGCTACTATTTTTGAATGGGAATAAGTTATGAAAAAAAAGATACTATTCATATTTACTAATTACTCCACGTTTGTAAAAACTGATTTTGAGATTTTATCGGAAAAACACGATGTAATAAAATATCAGTTTAAGCCGGTAAAAGGGCTTTTAAAAACTGCCGTTCAATTCATAAAACTTAAGATTTTTTTGCTTTTCAATATCTTGAAATTTGATGCAGTTTTTATATGGTTTGCCGATTATCACTCTTTTTTACCCGTTCTTTTTTCAAAAATAACAGGGAAAAAATCGTTGCTTGTAATTGGTGGTTATGATGTTGCCAATATTCCCGAATTAAAATATGGTTCTCTATCCAGTGGGTTAAGGAAAAAACTCACTCTTTTTAGCCTGAATAATACTTCGCTTTGTATTCCGGTAGTTGAAAACCTGGAGAAAAAAGTACAGGAAATTGCGCCAAAAGCAAAAACAAAAACTATTTATACTGGGTACGTATTCGATTTAAAGGAAGAAAAACGCTTGCCGAAAGAGCGCGAAAAAATGATTTTGACGGTAAGCATTACCAACAACCGCCAGCGATTTTTGATTAAAGGTCTGGACCGGTTCAGGGAACTGGCCGAAAAATTACCCAATTTTCAGTTTTGCATTGTAGGAGTAAACGATGAGGCAAAACCACTTTTTAATCCTATCCCGGAGAACCTTGTTTTGCTGCCCCCGTTAAACCAGGACGAATTAACCGATTATTATTTGAAAGCTTCATTTTATGCGCAGTTTTCCAGGAGCGAAGGTTTGCCCAACGCGTTGTGCGAGGCTATGCTTTACGGATGCATTCCACTTGGATTGGATGTGGGTGGAATTCCATCTGCCATTGAAAAAACCGGACTCATTCTGAATGAATGGGATATAAATGCAGTCATTGATTTTATTCAAAAAAATCACAATAAATTCGCCAGAGAGGTTTTCTCAAATCAAATTAAAGGGAAATTTGATTTGAGATTCAGAAAGGAAAAACTTTTGAATTTGATCTGAACTGGCAAATGTCTTTTTTTGTTTCCGATTTCTTATTATATAAAATAACTTAAACCTCAATTTAAATGTTCATTCAGACCTGTATTCTTATTTATATAATTGTAGTTCTTTTAAACTTTTAACTAGCTTAACAGAACAAACATCTAACCCATATTTTTCGAGCATTAATTCCCTTCCTCGTATACCCATCTTTTCCCGTAAAACTTCATCATCCATCAAGTTACAAAAAGCAGTGTACCAGTCTTTTTCTGATTTACACAAAAATCCGTTATCTCCAGACAAAACAATATCTTTATTTATTCCCACTGGCGATGCGAGGATGGGTTTCCCGGCAGACATGTATTGAAATAATTTAAAACCTCCCTTTGCCCGTTCGAATTCATTGTCGAAAAGTGGCATAATTCCAATATCCATTTTGTTTAAATATTTGGTTTCGTTTTCAAGCGACCATTTTACCTTTTTTGTTTCACAATTAAAATTAATAGAATCTTTGGCGCCAACAAGCAAAAGTCGGAATTTATACTTTTTTGATAGTTCAATAAAAACAGGTTCCAAAATGGATAAATATTTTGAGGTCCATTCACTTCCTATCCAGCCGATGGTAAATAATTTATTTTTTTTATTAGCTGGAGTGATAATTTTTGTGTCGACTGCAGATGTAATAATAATTGAATTTTCGTTGAATCTTCTGCTGTAATCGTTTAAAACCTCACAACTTGTAATTACCATATTGGCCTTTTTTATTACCGAGATGGTCTTTCCTTCTGCTTTTTTATCTGTTGAAGAAATGTAAATTGCATCATCAAAATCGAACACTATTTTCTTGCCTCTTCTTTTGCAATTAACGAACAACCAGACGGGAACAAAAAAGCGCTGAACAAAAAGTATCTCATAATTTCCAATTAAAATGGCAATAAATATACGGAGTAGAAAAACTCTCTTTTTAAAAGCGAACACGATACGATCAAATCCCGATTTTTTTGATTTATGTGGAACCCTAGGCAGCCATTTAACAGTAAATCCTTCCGATTCCAAATAAGGAATGTATTGCAGTGCCCGAATCCGAGAGCTTGAATGATCCAAATTACCGTTGGTAATTATAAGTATTTTTTGATTTAATTTTGTTTTATTCATGCTTTTGTTATTTTCCAGAATTTGCAAGAAAACATTTTGCCATTATCTTGAAAAACGCACATATGGTGTTGGGTTCGCTCAAACTTTAGTCACCAGTTTAAAATACATTTAATACAAAAAACTTGTTTAATAATTCTAATTGTCAATAAAATGAACTTGTCATCTACAACTTTCTCAGTTATATTAGAAAACAAAGATTTCAGACCAGATTTTTGATAATTTGTAGTTAACTTCTCACTTTTTCAGAATTTATTTGTCAATAATAGAAAATGTTTTTACAAATCATATCTGCCTTTCTTAGATAAATATCCGTGCATTAATCCCAGAAAAATTGCTTCTAATTTTCTAAATCTATCTTTTTCGAAAATAATCTTCGCAAGTCGGAAAACAACTTTAAATTTGTAGAAAGCATATTTTTCGTTAAACTCAACCATATCAGGATATAATTTCCATAATAAAATGCTATTTCTTATAATGTAGTATGTTCTTTGTGCAGAATAATTATTTATTACCAGTCCCAATCCATTTCTTTTCTGATAACCTAATTTGTGGTTTAGTATTACTTGAGTTATACAAACCACTTTAAATCCTCTTATTCGTGTTCTAAAACAAAACTCAGTATCTACTCTGTCTATTAAAAAATCCTCGTTAAATGTGCCAATAATATTGAAAACTTTGAGAGGTATAATAGCACCTGATGTTATAACAACATCTTTCTCTAAAATTTCTGACTCTATTTCTAGATTTTGAGTATTAGGTGCATAAACGGCAATGGAATCATTGTTGACCTGAATTATCTTATTTATATATTTTTCAAAGTGCCCGTTTTCAAAACAACTGTCTTGATCCATTGTCAACAGATGCGTGTAACCATTTTCCTTTGCCCATTGAATACAAATATTGAATGGTTTAGCAAGATATTCATTCTGGCCTGTTGTTCTGAATTCAATTTTATCACTATTTAAGGCATCAATAAGAGTAGCTATCTTACTTTCTTTTCTTGGCGTATTCTCCCAAATAATCAGCCTATCAACCCAATGTAAATAACTATTAATATTTTTCTCCAATTCATTCAAATCAGGAAAATAAGAACTAACAACCGCGCAAATTTTGAACATAGTTATTTTTTGTAGTTGTCAGTGTTTTGCATAATGAAACAAGCCATGCCTTTATCTCCTCAAAATTTAATACTACTAGACCGTTTTTACAAATATAATTTTTAATGTTTCCTTTCGCATATCTTAATGAATTAAAAAAAATGTTATAATTGAATTTAGATAACTTGGATTTCTAAATCTACTGAAAAGTTAAAAATTAACACAACATGGCCAATTTACATTTACTATAAAAAAAAGCAATCATAAATTCAATTTTTAAAAATGATAAGGACAACACTCCGGGGTGCATATTTAAAATGGATGCCAAAAGTTTTTCGGAAGAATCTTCTTTTATTAAAAAGTGATCACCTCATAAAATTAAAATACGATATTTTATTATACTACAAAAAAGAAAATAATCCAGACATAGAAAAACGTTCCGTTCTTGAATTTCTAAAAAAACAATCCGCAGCAGTCGTTTTTCCCTACGAGTTCATCAATGAATACACTCCTGAGAAAATTGATGTATTTAAAGATCCGGAAAATGAGTTCAGCTATGTCATTCACAAAGGGAAAAAGCTCTATTTTAAAAAGTCGTGGAACGAGCATAGAATAAAGACTTATTATATCTCCTTGTTGATTGAGCAGGATTATCGTTCTCCCCACACTTATAAAACTAACGAAATAAATTTAAAAAATGACGGAACAATTTGTGATGTAGGTGCTGCTGAAGGAATTTTCTCTCTTGAGTTGGTTGATAAAGCGAAAAACTTACATCTGGTTGAAATTGATGAAGAATGGATTGAAGCATTAAAACATACATTCAGTCCATGGATGAACAAAGTCGCAATTCATCGGAAATATATTACAGATCACGTTGATGAATTTTCAACAACCATTGATGTTTTCTTTAAGGGGCAACAAATTGATTTGTTAAAAGCAGACATTGAGGGTGAAGAGGTGAAAATGCTGGAAGGGTCTGTAGAGATGCTTCAGGCGAAGAAAATTAAGAAGCTAATTATTTGCACATATCATAAATCAGAAGATTTTCTTAATGTCAAAAGAATTCTGGAGAACAATTCTTATGAGATTTATCCCTCAAATGGAGTCATGATTTACATTTACGACGAAAAAATTGGACCTCCTTATTTTCGAACTGCATTGATAAGAACCTATAAATAATACTGTTCAGATAAATATTGAAGATACAATAAAATGTTAGCATTTTACCTACGTTCTTTTCCTCTAAGTAATGGTATTGTTCATTTCCTTAATTTCAGTATTAATTTATTTTCCTTCCAAAAATCTTTTACTACCCAAGTACAATCTTTACTTGTCAAATGCAAATCCTGAACTACCATAATTGGCCATTTCCAGTTACTGTATACTATTTGTGTTATACCAGATGCCAGGAACATTACCCAAACTCCAAGATGCGTATATTTTAATCCAAAAAAAATTAAAATAACGGTAGCCACACCGGTTAGAATTGAAGCCTTTACAAATGGCACTTCATTTTTTGTTAATAGCATTTGAGCCGATAAAATGTGATTGCTTTCCAGAAATATAAATATCAACATCACAATTATCATTGGCGAAGGTAACAAATCAGTTTTACTATTTATAAATTCAAATACATCAGTGCCTACAAGCACTAATCCTGTCCCACAAACGATAAAAGATAAGATCAAAAAAAGTTTTCCTTTAATGTACGTTCGTTTCAAGTGGTCGAATTCGTTATTTACACGATAGGATGTAATTTTTGGATAAAAAGTTAAGAACCAAATCCCGCCGATTGAGGCAATTAAATCGATCATCATTTTGGTTACACCAAAAGAACCAATCATTTCAAGTGGCAGATAAAGCGAAGCGATAGGTACAGCGGCTTTCGTAATAAGAAGCCCCCCTAAAGTTGTTATTCCTATTCTGGCAGCATTTGGAAACATTATCCCAAGTATCTCAGTTGATTTTACAAAAGTGGCACCAGAAAGTTCCTTCCTAATATTCTTATCGTAGAAAAACAAACGACTGATTGATCGTGTAACAAAATCACCTAAAAATTGGCCGATCACCAAAGCTATTAATCCAAAATTTAATAATACCAAAATATAAATAGCCAATATTCTTACCGATTGGCCAAGAATAATCGCTTGTTGGTTTCGTTTCACCATTCCTCTGCCTGTCAACAACGAACTGTAATAAAAGGTGTAAAGCTGATACGAAACTAGTACTCCATAAATCATCCACGCAATCCAAACAGTCTGATGGTCACCCTCGTAATTATTTTTATTTAAAATGTAGGGGAGATAAAACGGACTTGCAACTCCAAATAACAATAAAAAAATGCCGGCTAAAGCTGCATAATATTTTTTCATTGCAACAATTACACTTTTCAATAATCCAAAATCTATTGATTTATCGTATTGAGGTACTGTTACGTATCCTTTTTTCTTAAGCTCTTTTACGCCACTAAAAATATAAGTTATATTACGCCCGAAGGCGTTTGAAAACCCAAAATCGAGTAAAGCTGCAATGGTTCCTACATAAATAAATATTGTCCAAAGGCCATATTCTTCTTTTGGAAATGTTCTTAAAACTATTGGCAAAATGATAACTCCTGATGCTACACGCATAAAAGTTCCCGCAGCATTCCACGCAATATCTTTCCTTCCTATTTGCATGACTTAAAAATGCTCAATAAATCATTTTTTGGAAAATTAAATATTAAGTTCCTTTTAAAATTTGCTGATTCTATCATTTAACAATTTTCAGTCAACACCTGCTTTTTAAATTATACAGTGAAAAAGCGGTTGAAAAAACTATTTTTGTGAGATTCAAAATTCGTCACAAAATAAACCAATTAATTATGGCAAAGATATCCGGCTATCGTAATATTTTAATCAATGCAGGAATAATTGTATTATTCATCGTTCTTGCGTATGCCTATTTTTCACCTTTATTAGAAGGCAAAGAACTACAGATGTCAGACCTTGAGCATTTTAAAGGAATGTCAAAAGAACTCGTTGAACACCGTAATTCAACCGGAGAAGAAGCTGTTTGGACCAATACAATGTTTAGTGGAATGCCCGGCTACATGATCTCGGTTATATATCCCGGGAATTTAGCAGATTACCCGGCCGGGTTATTACGCAACTTATTTTCCATAGCTTCTTTTATTATTTGGTATTTTCTTGGTTTTTACATTTTGCTTTCAAGCTTGAAACTGAATCAATGGATTCGCGTTGCCGGGGCAATTGGTTTTGGCTTTTCGTCGTACTTTATTATTATAATCGGTGCTGGTCATGCAACAAAAGCTATGGCGCTGGGTTTTCTGCCGCTGTTAATTGCAGGAATGATAATGACATTCAGAGGGAAGAAATTACCGGGAGCAATTCTTTTCGCTACTGGCCTGGCTTTTGAATTACTTGCCAATCACCTTCAAATAACCTACTACGGAATGATTTTGATGGGAATGTATACCCTTGCTGAACTTGTAGCTGCCATTCGTGAAAAAGCGATTACAGCATTCGGAAAATCAGTTCTCTTTCTTGTGGCAGGAATAATTATTGCCGTTGGTATGAATTTCTCCAGACTATATACTGCCTGGGAATATTCAAAAGAAACTATCCGCGGACCCTCGGAACTTACATCAACTGATGCAAATAAAACCACTGGACTTGATAAGGATTACGTGGTGCAATGGAGTTACGGAATCGATGAAACACTTACACTCCTTATCCCTAATTTTAAAGGCGGCAGCAGTCTTACAAATCCCGGCGAAAACTCCGAGAGTTTTAAAACCATGCAGCAGAAAGGAGTTCAGAGTCCAAAACAAGCCATTCGTGGGGTAAGTATGTATCATGGCGAACAACCTTTTACCTCGGGACCGGTATATGTTGGTGCCATTGTCGTGTTCCTGTTTGTACTTGGTCTGTTTGTCGTAAAAGGAGTTTATAAATGGTGGCTTGCTGCTGCAAC
Organism: Prolixibacteraceae bacterium; assembly: GCA_003516705.1. Lineage (GTDB taxonomy): Bacteria > Bacteroidota > Bacteroidia > Bacteroidales > Prolixibacteraceae > Draconibacterium. The sequence continues at coordinate 31,557 of DPCJ01000029.1, forward strand.
GGTTGTTTCCATTATTCTATCGTGGGGTGGAAATGTAATGGGACTTACCAGTTTTCTGCTCGACTATTTGCCCTTGTACAATAAGTTTCGCGCACCATCAATGACATTGGTGATTGCTCAAATAGCAATGCCATTGCTTGGCTTTATTGCTTTAAATGAAATACTCTCAGGAAAAGTGGATAAAAAAATATGGTTGAACGGATTAAAATGGTCAGCCGGGATTACAGGTGGAATAGCTTTGGTTTTTGCGTTATTACCTGGTATTGCAGGCGAATTTTCAAATGTAGCCGACCCACAACGTTTCCCCGATTGGCTTATCGACAGTGTTGTGGCCGACCGTAAATCGTTATTACGCATGGATGCATTTCGCTCTCTGGTATTTATTGCACTTGCAGCCGGCGCTTTGTATGCTTGGAATCTAAAAAAACTGAATGCAACCCTGTTTACAGCAATTCTTGGTGTGTTAATACTTGTGGACCTCTGGAGTGTTGATAAACGCTACCTAAACAACGATAATTTTGTATCGAAACGCGAAGCTACAAATCCTTTCCCTGAAATGCCGGTTGATAAAGCAATTCTTCAGGATAAAGATTTGTATTACCGCGTATTGCCACTTCAAAATCCTTTCCAGGATGCACGTGCTTCCTATTTTCATAAAAATGTTGGCGGATATCATGCAGCAAAACTTCGTCGTTATCAGGAAATGATTGATAACCATCTGATTCCGGAAATACAGGAATTAATCCAGGGGTTGCAGGCCGAAACCCATCCTGATTCCGTTTTTGCCGGTCTTGGGGCTATCAATATGTTGAATACACGGTACCTGATTTACGACTTAAACCAGCCTCCGATAAAAAACAATGCTGCTTTGGGAAATGCCTGGACTGTATCCAAATTTCAGTTGGTTGAAAATGCCGATGAGGAAATTGAAACAATCAAAAACATCAATCCAGCCAAAGAAGTTGTTATTGACAAACGATTTGCCCAAAATGTTAACGGAATATCATTAACGCATGATTCAATTGCTCAAATTGTTTTAACCGAATATCAACCAAATTACCTGAAATATTCAGCAAAATCAAGTTCAGAACAAATTGCGGTATTTTCTGAAGTTTATTACGCAAAAGGATGGAAAGCCTATATTGACGGACAGGAAGTTCCACATTTCAGAGTGAATTATATTTTGCGTTCGCTGATATTACCCGCCGGTGATCATACCATTGAATTCAAATTTCACCCAACATCGTACTACACCGGTAACAAAATTTCGCTGGCCAGTTCATTGCTGTTATTACTTGCCATTTTAGGTTACGCGTTTTCTGAATATAGGAAAAGAAGAACTACAATTAATTAAGCGGTTTTGATTGTGTTCAACCGTTTACAATCTCATTTTTTCCAACGCAATGTCCTTAGTGTTGCCCCTGAACTCATTGGCAAAATACTTGTCAGACAATACGTTGATGGTACTATTAAACGTTACGCAATTACCGAAACCGAAGCGTACAGTGGCGATGGCGACCGTGCCTGCCACGCGAGCAAAGGAAAAACACCCCGCACTGAAGTGATGTTTCGAGAAGGCGGGGTTGTATATGTTTACCTGATTTACGGAATGTACTGGATGCTCAATTTTGTAACCGGAGTTAAAGGCGAAGCCTCTGCCGTATTGATTCGCGGACTGGAAGGTATTTCAGGCCCCGGAAGAGTTGGGAGAGTATTGCAACTCGACCGCTCGTTTTATGGCGAAAATCTGGCAACCTCAGAAAGAATATGGATTGAAGACACTGAAAATCATCCTGATTTTATTACTACTCCCCGAATCGGGATAGATTACGCCGGCGAACCTTGGGTAAGCAAACCATGGAGATTCATCGTAAAAACATAACTATTTTGGATTTGAATCTCGGTAAGTTAATTTTTAATTATAAACCGGTTATACAGCCACAACAAAACCACAGCCGAAACAGCTACCCCTGAATAAATAAACCAAATTTTCGATGGCTGATATTCCACCCAAATGAAGTTGGTGAGCTCCTGTTTTGTCATCACCATTTTGGCGGCTGCTTCGTTAAAATAATCGTTTTTCGAAAACGATTCAGAAATTTCAGGAATCGAAATATTTCGACTGGCAACTTCCTGCTCCAACAGATAAATTTTATCCGAGGTTTTCTCGTACAAGTCGCCCGAAAGCCAGCCTGCCAAAGCATGTCCGCCTGCATAGGGCAAAAACGATGTACCCATGTAAAGCGCCTTTTTATCGGTAGGGGCAATTCTCCCAACATATTCGGTAAACTTGGGCGAACTCGACATTTCTCCAATACCAAAAACTAAAATTCCGAGCAAAACCATCCATCCGCTTTGTGCCGAAAACATAAGTCCCAACCCGCCTGAAAGTACTAAAATACCACCCATCATTGCTGCAAGTGGTTTGAAGCGCATAACCATTGCAGAGATCGCAATCTGAAAAACGATGATGAAAAACGAATCCATGCTGGTGAGTGTCACTGTTGTAATTGTTCCTTCGGCTGTGCCGATTGAACGTGCCAGCCAGGGCCACACCGATTCGATACCCCGGTAAAGCGTTGCCGTGTCAACCCACTGTTCGATAAATACAGGGAATGAATAATAAAGCTGATTGAAAGCTGCCCAGAAAAGCACCATGATTAACAGGAATAAAACGTATTTCCAGTTTTTTAGTGTTATCCAGATATTTACAAATGCCTGAGCAATGTTTTTACCAAGAGGAACTTTATTGCTACTGATTTCAGGCTCCTTAAAGAAAAACATAGTAATCAAAAAGTTAGCCCCGATAGTTAGCATCGACATGTAAAAAACATAATCCCAGCTTTTCTGCATAAAAATACCAGCAAAAAACGGCCCAATAAATCCTCCAATATTCACCATCATATAAAAAATGCCAAAGCCAATGGAAGAAGTTTCGTCGGTGGTGTTTCGCGAAATCATAGCTGAAATAATTGGTTTGAAAAAAGCGCCTCCCACGCAAGTCCACACAAATGCAAAAAACATAAAGCCGAACGTATCGAAGCTTTTAATCATGTAAAAACCTGTAACATACAAGGCAAACGCAAGGTAAAGAATGCGTTTGTATCCCAGCTTATCGGCAATAGCTCCGGTAATTACGGGCAGAAAATAAAGCAACATCGAACCCGTTCCCATGATTGCACTTTTCTCGGCCTGCGACAAACCAAGAGCACCCGTATCCTTCGAGTTTACAAGATAAAGTGCAAAAGCCATGTAAAAACCATACCACGCCCAGCGTTCAAAAAGTTCGATAACATTTGAAGCCCAGAATGTGGTATTGTATTTCTTAAAAATCTGGAAATAAGCCATGTAAAATAAGGTATTTGAAGCCTGTAAATTTATGAATTCGAATCCTTTTCCAATTTATTGATTAACACGTTTAACCGGTCGTCAATTTCTTTGCTTAATTCCGGTTGATTATAACGGGCTGTAATAATTTTCATATTCTGAATCAGCGAAATATAATTGTTTTGCTCCTGTTCAATAACCGTGGCAAACCGGCCAGGCAAGCTGGTATAATATTCGAGCATTTCAAAACTGTTGTTGGTTAAGGTTCTTACCAGTTTTGCTGCTTTGTCATTTTCTCCGGCAAGGTAGTACAGTTCAACTGACGGCATAGAATCGAAAGAAAGTGGAATTTTCTCATCAGGAAATATTTCGAAAAGCCGGTCGAGTACTTCCACTGCCCTTTTATTGTCTCCCTTCTCAATTAAACCTCGGGCCAACCGCGCAAACATATAACGGTACTGCGTAATATTTACTGCCTTTCGGTTGTACTCGTCGAGATAAACATCAGGGTCATTTACATTGCCCCATTTAAATTTGTTCATCACGTTGCTGTACAGTATTTCAGCATCAACCCGGCCACGATAACCGCCGTCAGGTTTTGTCATTATCGGGACAAAACGATAGGCAAGACCTTCGAACTGTAAATATTCGAGAAAGAAAATGTTGTTTGAGTACAACAGGCTGTGGTCGATATAAATGGGGCGTTCCCAGTTATTGGCAGCTATCATGTTGAGCACTGCCATTTCGCTTTTTGTAAGGTAGCTTTTTGTAATTCTGAATTTTATGGTATCGACAATCTGAGCTGCATCTTCCTGTTTCACAGTTCCCGATGCAAGTGCCTTCTGTTTATCAACGGTGATGTGAAAATTTCGGGTAGGAAGAAAATTCATTTTTTCGCCGCTTACCACCTGTACTTTGGCGCGGTCATCATCGCGGGCTAAAAATTTCATAGCTTCGCTCAGTTCAACTGAGCCATTAACTCTTTCCACAAACAAAACAGCATCGCGGTGCCCCATATAATACTGCTCTTTTTCGAAAGTAAACGGCATTGGTGCTGCCTGGTTCGAGGCCATCCGGTGTTGGGTAATGTACCAGTCCATCCCCAGGTAACTCATATTAATAATTTTGATGTCGGGCCTCACACCTTCCACTTCCTGAACATACCAAAGCGGGAAAGTATCGTTATCGCCATAAGTTAAAAGAATGGCGTTCGGAGCACACGATTCAAGATAATTTATGGCATAATCGCGGGTCATATAACGACCTGAACGATCGTGATCATCCCAGTTTTCAGCAGCCAGAATGCCCGGTACCAGTGCCAATGATACCACTGAAACAATTATGGCACCCGGAGCACCTTTCAGCACTTTTTGCACCAGCGAATACAGGGCCGGCACTGCCAGGCCAATCCAAATGGCAAAAGCATAAAACGAACCGGTATAAGCGTAATCGCGTTCGCGCGGCTGGTAGGGATATTGGTTTAGATAAACGATAATCGCAATTCCTGTAAATACAAACAGCATGAGTGTTACTACAAAACCCTGTTTGCCTTCTTTTCCCTTTCCGTATTGGTAAAACATTCCGATCAAACCAAAAAGCAGCGGTAGAAAATAATAGGTGTTTCGACTGGGGTCGTTCTTCATAAAATCGGGCATATTTTCGCTGGGGCCTATCTTTGCTTCGTCTAAAAAACGGATTCCACTTATCCAGTTCCCATCAGAGAAGGTTCCCTGACCCTGAACATCATTTTGACGGCCAACAAAATTCCACATAAAATAGCGCATATACATGTGGCCAATCTGATAAGTAAAAAAGAACCTCAGATTCTCGCCAAAAGTAGGTTTCATCACTGTTTTGGTTTCGTTACCATCACGAATCCTTACGGGTGTCCCTTTAATTTCGCCCCATTCTTTGTAGGCTTCAATATGGTTTGGCTGGCTGCTGTACATGCGTGGGAAAACAGTTTCGAGTTTTGGATCATACTTAGTTCCACCCGAGAGAGTTCCTGTCATTTTGTATTTGCCATCAACCTTATTATACTGTTCTTTTTCTCCATCGGAGGCAATAGCAGGTGCATTGAAATAAGGACCATACAACAGTGGTCTGTCGCCGTATTGTTCACGATTGAGGTATCTTAACAAGGCAAATGCATTGTCGGGATGATTTTGGTTCATTGGGGGATTGGCCGAAGCGCGGATAATGATAGTGGCAAATGAAGAATACCCTATCAGAATGACAATCACCACTGTAGCTGCTGTATTCCACAAAACCATATTCTTTTTGCGTGTGTACATTACCGACCAAACCGAAGCCACGATAATTGCCGCAATCACAAACAAAACCCCACTGTTAAAAGGCAAACCAAAGCTGTTAACAAAGAGTTTATCGAAAATAAATGCAAGGCGCGGAACGCCTGGAATTATCACATATTGAATAGCTGCTAATATTCCGATTGAAACGGCCAATGCAATCACAACCCCCTTCCACGAGAATGGGTATTTTTTGAAATAATAAACAAGTCCGATTGCCGGAACTGCCAACAGGTTCAGCAAGTGAACCCCGGTTGAAAGCCCCATCAGGTATGCAATCAAAATCAGCCAGCGGTTGGCATGTGGTTCGTTGGCTACATTCTCCCACTTCAAAATTGCCCAGAAAACGGCTGCCGTAAAAAACGATGACAAAGCATAAACTTCGCCTTCAACTGCCGAAAACCAGAAAGAATCGGTAAAAGTAAATGCGAGAGCGCCAACCAATCCACTACCCCAAACAGTAATCTGCTCTCCNNGGCGGATGGCCTACTTCGAGTTTCCAGGCACTTGTAATAAATTCGCTGCAATCCCACCAACTTGCGGTTGGTTCAATGGTTAAAAAGTAAGTGATTGCAGAAATCAGAAATACGGCCCAGCCGAGAAGATTATTGATGAGTGTCGGTTTTTGCATGACTGAATTTTTTGAACGTTCGCAAATATAAGTTTTTAAAAAGATTTGGGAACCAACCCTAATGAAAAGTGAGGCAATTAACAAACCACACTGTTTTCGAAAAAAAAATGTCAGAATTTAGCCGATAAAAAAAAAATTATACTTTTGCACCGTCTTTAGCAAAAAGACAAGTAAGGACTGACCTGTGGTGTAACTGGCAACACGTCTGATTTTGGTTCAGAAGAGTCCAAGTTCGAGCCTTGGCAGGTCAACCGGGTAGAGGAATGCAATTTATATTGTGTTCCTCTTTTTTTTGACCTACATTTGAATAAGGCAAATTTTTTTCTGATGGGCTACTTTGCTTATGTGATATACAGTGCTGATTACAAACGATTTTACAAAGGGCATTGCAAAAACCTGGATGTCAGATTGGACCAACATAATAAAGGTCAAACAAAATCAACCAAACCTTTTGTACCATGGAAATTGATATATACTGAACAATTGGATACTAAAGAAGATGCAATTGCAAGGGAAAAATATCTGAAAACTGCTGCTGGCAGACGTTTCCTCAAAAATAAAATACCCTGTCTTTTTCGATAGTTTTAAACTAACTGGCAACACGTCTGATTTTGGTTCAGAACCCGCCCGTACCGAACGTATTCCATATAATTAATGCACCTTAAATCCGGTACGTTCGGGCGGGGAGTCTAAGTTCGAGCCTTAGTAGGTCAACCGGTTAGAGGAATGCAATTTATATTGTGTTCCTCTTTTTTTTGAACAACTCAGAAATACAAAATTACCTTGCCTTTTTCTATCTCCTGATTCTCAATGACTTTTAAAGCTTCCTGAATAGCAGTAAAATGAAAACGATGCGTAATCCAGTTGCTTACATCTATTTTCCCCTCTCTAAAATAGTCGATTACAACCGGGAATTTGTTGTTGTGCAATCGTGAACCTCTTACATCAATTTCGCGTGCAGTGATTGTAAATTGTGCAATTGCTGAAGGTTCACCACTAAACCCAAGTGTAATTACACGTCCGGCAGAACAAACATAGGTTAAAGCTTGTTCGAATGATTTCACATTACAAACCGAATCAATTACAACTGTTGCCCCCAACCCTTCCGTTAATCTAAAAATTTCGTTTTTGACATCGAGGTTTTTGACATTCAGAACTTCATCAGCTCCCTGTGTTTTGGCAAATTCGAGTCTTTTCTCAACAACATCAGAAATAAAACAGGTTGCACCGCGCAACTTAGCCATTTTCAAAACACTTAATCCCACAGGGCCTGCACCCATAATAAACACCAAATCGTCTGCACTGATTTCAGCACGCGAACAAACCTGCTCAGCAACAGTAAATGGTTCAATCAGAATAGCATCTTCCCATGTCACATTATCTGGAATGCGATAAATACTTTCCTGTGGCACTACAATGTATTCCTGATAACCACCATCGACATGCACCGAACGCACTTTCAGGTTACGACAAACATTTTTGCGGCCAATCCGACACTGATAACAGGTACCGCAACTGATTACCGGGTCAACAATTACCCTGTCGCCTGAAGACCAATTTATTACTTGTTTGCCGATGTCAATTATTTCACCCACAATTTCGTGACCGATAACTCTCGGATAGGTTGCCACCGACGATGTGCCATGATAAATGTGTACATCAGAACCACAAATTCCACCCACCTTTACTTTTATCAATGCTTCGTTTGGCTCCGAAATTTCAGGTTTCGGGCGTTCTTCGATTACAATGTGATGAGGTTGCGTTACGAGTACAGCTTTCATTTTTTTGTATTAATGTCCGGCCAGTTGTTTTACTCTTTCCCAAACGCCATCATCAACCGATATCCCCAATTCCAGATTTGTTTTCCGCGTTAACAACGACTGTTCACCCGGATAATAAATCTTACCATTTTCGGTTGCCGGTACTGATGATTTCAGTTGTTGTACAGTCGATTCTAAAACGTTATCGATAAATTCCTGTGAATTAATCTTTAACGGATCAATTGCAATAAACACCTGGTTGCAACTGCCGCAACTCCCTTTCCCCGCTTTATCGATACTGCAAGTGGCCAGTCCGTTTGACAACAGAGTTGAAATTACATCTAAAAGAATGGCGAATCCAGAACCTTTCCAGTATCCTGTGGGCAAAATCCGCATGGTTTCTTCAATAGGGCCGGGAATGTCTGTCAGATTTCCATCTTTATCAAAACCTCCCGGAAAGGGTAGTTTTTCGTTTTTAAGTCGTGTAACCTGAAGTTTTCCATACGAATATTGCGACATTGCCATATCGAGAACCAAATGGCCATTTTTGCGCGGAACTGCCATCACAAAAGGGTTATTCCCGATGCCGATGGTTTTGGCTCCCCATGCCGGCATACACGATTCGGTGTTTGTCCAGCAAATCGCGATATAACCTTTGTCGGCAGCTTGCCAGCCATAAGAACCGCCCCGCATCCAGTGCGTTGTATTGTTTAAACTCACCATTCCGAGCCCGTTGTTTTCAGCAATTTCCGTTGCCCTGTTCATTGCAAATCGCGCATTTAAAATTCCCGGACCAAGATTGCCGTTATAAATTTCGAATGAACCAAAATTATTTACAAGGGTTGGCTCAGCATTTACATCGACCCAACCTTTGCTGATGTAATCGATAAAACGCTCCACACGATTAAGTCCGTGAGAATAGATCCCGTCTCTGCTCGATTCAGTATGTACTTGTGCACAAACATCAGCTTTTGCTTCAGGCAATCCGGCTAAAACAAATGCCTTTTTTACTGTGTCCATCATTTGGTCAAAAGCAATTCTTGTCATTTTCAGTTGTATTATTTCTATTCAAATCTAACTTTTTTGAACAAAAAAACCGGTTTCACGAAGAAACCGGTTCAATTTTTTCTACTGATAATGTGTATTATACAAGAATCTTTGTGGTAATGTTGCTGATGCTGATTTCCAACGCTTCAAACGGTTTGCCATTGCCCTGATTATCGTCTTCAACAAAGAGGTATTTCATACCGGCAGTTTCGCGTGCTGCATAAATGCGTTTAAAGTCGATAAGACCAGCACCTACCGATGTGATATCATCTTTAATCACATCATAGAAAGGCGCACTTTGCTGAGCCATATCTTTAAAATGGAACAACTGAAAACGTCCCGGATACTTGTTGAACATTTCTACCGGGTCCTGTCCGGCTTTTGTTGCCCAATACATATCGAGTTCCATGGTAATCAGGTTTGCATCCATTTCGGGCATAAAAATGTCGTAATACGGAACAACACCATCAATATTGGCAAATTCAAAATTGTGGTTGTGGTAACCAAACTGAATACCCACTTCTTTCATCACTGCACCCACCTGGTTCCAGTCGGCAATCATTTTTTTGTATGATTCTATGTTACGGTCCACTTCTTCAACCCAGGGTTGTACACAATATTTCACACCGAGAAGTGCATGGTCTTCGGCCATTTTTCTGGCGCTTTCCATGGTAATACCGGCAGCTTCAACACTGGTGTGGCTGCTCACGATATCCATTCCAAGATCGTTCACCATTTTTTTGAATTCGGCAGGTACATAACCATAAAATTTACCATCGGCATAGTTGGCAAGTTCAAGGTTTTTGTATCCCAAATCCGAAAGTTTTTTCAAAGTTCCGGGAACATCGGCAGTCATTGCATCGCGAATGGTGTACAATTGAAGACCAACGCCAAAACTCTTGCGGTCAACCGGCTGGATAGCAGGTTTTGCTCCGGGTTTGCAACCCATCGGGCCAAGGGCAATCACACCCAGTGCTCCGGCTGCTGAAATTTTCAGGAAATCTCTTCTTTTTTGAAAATCATTCATAGTTTATCTTTTTGGTTAAAATTATTTTCCGGTGATAAAAATAATGCAATAGTTTAAAAATCGAAAGTCAGTCACTTAAGTTTTCGCCAAATGAGCGTTTTAATCTGAAATTCCGATGATTTGCAAGATTTTTAAAAAAGATAATTTGGGTTTACAACAAATTACTATTTTTGCAGCACAAAATTTTAAACTGTCCTGTGGTGTAATTGGCAACACGTCTGACTCTGGATCAGAAGAGTTCAGGTTCGAAACCTGACAGGACAACAAAAAAGTCTGCGTAAAAACGCAGACTTTTGTTTTTCAAGGAATTAGCACTCCCCCAATAAGCAAATAAAAGCAGAAAAGACCACCTAAAAGAAGGGTATGAGGTGGCATTAGAGGTGGACTTAAAACACCTTTCTCCAAGTCCACCGATTTCATTCTTTTTCATTGATATTCAGTTCTTTGCATTTTATAAAATGATTGATTATGAATAATTTTACAACAATTAAAAAGATGAATTCGGTGGACAAATTGAGTGTTTTATTCTTCATAAAAAGGACAAAGAACCTTTTAAACGGTGAAAGTCCAATATATTGTCGTTTAACAATGAACGGCATAAGGTCTGAGTTTGCAGTAAATAAGAGTGTTACTGCCGATATTTGGTTACCTACCGCTGGCAAGGCAAGAGGTAACTCTATTGAGATTTATCGTTTAAATAAATCCCTTGAAAACATCAATGAGAAGATTAACGAAATTCTCAGACAATCTGAACTTCAAGGAACTGCAATAAATCCTGAACTTATAAGGAATGAATTATTGGGCATCAATAAACAATACAAGTTTATTGTTGAGGCTTATGAGGAACACAATAGTAAGATGGCAGCATTGATCGGGAAACAATTTGCGCCAAAAACTCTTGTCAGGCATAAAACTTCATTAAAGCATTTAAAAGAATTCATAAAATCCTTTTACAAGACTTCAGATATTGAACTCATTAAAATCAACCATCAATTTTTAACCAATTACGAATTTTGGTTAAAAACAAATACAAAATGCCAACACAATGTTGTTGTCAAATACGTTAAAAACCTTGGCAAGATTCTTAAAATAGCAAGGAATAATGGATGGATGGAACATGACCCTTTCCTAAATACCACATTCAAATACCATGAAGTAGATAAACCTTTTCTTACTAAGGAAGAGCTTGAAAAAATAATGAATAAAAGTTTTTCTATTCCAAGACTTGAAAAAATTAGGGATGTATTCCTGTTTTGTTGTTTTACCGGTCTTGCTTTTATTGATGTTCATGATTTGAAATATGAAGATTTTATAACTGGTGCAAATGGAGAAAGATGGATTAGAAAAAAACGTCAGAAAACAAAAAATTGGAGTAACATACCTATTCTACCTGCTGCCCAAAGAATACTTGACAAATACAAGAATGATATTGAATGTCAAATTAATAAGACCATATTACCAGTACCCTCAAACCAAAAAATGAATGCTTACTTAAAAGAAATCGCTGATTTGTGTGGATTAAATATTAAACTAACAACACATGTCGCCAGACATACATTTGCCACAACAGTAACCCTTTCAAATCATGTATCAATGGAAGCTGTTTCAAAAATGTTGGGACATTCATCACTTGACATGACAAAAAAATATGCCCGGATTCTTGACCATTATATTGCTGATGAATTTGAAAAGATTAAAGATAAGTACTGAAAAATACACCCGCGCGGTTGATGAACTTAAAAATAAGGCTGTTAATGGGATGCCGGAGATTAATTTTGATCAATGAAAAAATAATAGTTATTTATTGAACAAAATGCTTTTAAGATCAACCCCTAATGGAGCTGCTTGAACAAAGGAAACAGATTTACCATTAAATATGGTTGAACTTGCTGATACCTCTTCAGGTCGAAATCTTACACAATTTTTATTTGAGATTAAATGGGATTCGTGTTCTGGTTTTATTTTATCTTTCAAAATATAATATATTGTATTGAAAAATTCTTTATCCTCGATTCTATTAAACCATGTTCCGGTATCAAGTAAATTAATCCCTTTAGAGCGAAAAATCGCAAGTACAAATGTTGCACAAGTCAATCCAAACTCACCTTCCCCTATATCAAGTTTTCCGGATTCTAAAAATTTAGTTGAATTATATAAAATTGCATACGGAATACTATCAGCGTTAAGTTCATGAACCAAAATGAAATATGGTATTATTGCTTTTCTACGATGAAAGGTTTCATCATTAATATCAAAAAAGGGAAAATCAAGAAATAGAATTTTATCATAATCTGAGACATCGGGTGATACTTCCATTGTTAAAATGTGGTGCCAAGCAAGATGAAAGAAGTGAGTTCTACCTTCATGTTTGAAAATAATTCCAGTATGTAGAGAATTATGATTTTGAGGCTTCCCAATTACAATTCGAATGGTGTATTCAGGTAGATCTTTGAAATCTTCAAAAGGGTAAACAGCTATACTCATAAGATTAAATCAAGCCATCTAATGTGGCATACACTTTTTGTTTGGAATCCAATTCGTGTTCACCAGATGAAATTGCACTTTGAATTAGTTTCTCACGGTGCTGCAGTCGGTCTGATATATTTAATGTTATACTAAGCAGAGCAATATGAAACTGAAATGAAAAATTTGAAGCAATAAATTGTTTAATCGTATTATCAATATCAACAAATAGCTTTAGTTTTATATAATTAAGAATCCAACGATATAATTCTTTCATTCCTTCCATTTCTCCTTTCGAATTATCTAATCTCTTTATCGAGAACAAAAATTCATGAATTTTTTTTGTTCGATCTAAATCAATTAACTCGATGTCAAGTTCAGTATCATTATTTTCAGAATTATCGGCGAGACTAATTTCCCCAAAAGAATTATTAAAGTACTGATAATCTGTCTTAAAGATTCCTTCTTTACTGTAAAATCTATGATTCTCTTGTTTATCCTTTAAATTAAAGTGCAAATATTTTGTAGAACTAACGTGAAAGATAGTATTACTGTTTTGATTGATAATCCACGTTTTTTGCAGATTTCCAAATTTTTGGATTTTATCAGGTAATATAAATGTTAAGTTGCTTCTCGATTCTTTTGTGTTCAGTTCAAGAGCAAAATAATCTCTGACACTAATCTCTGAAGTATTGGTATTCTGATTTTCCAATATTTGAACGATTTCTTCTGACATGACTCAATTCTTACGCATTCATAATTTTATCACAGTAAGAGTGGAATTTATCAAAATCCATTACAGATTTTTTGATGTCGTCTAATGCTTTTATTCCTAATAACTCTGTATGAAAATTAAAGCTAAAATGAAGCAGATCATCCTTGTTTCCATCAGGTTTTATGCCGGTTGTGGGTTTAACTGTTAAATTAATGATTGAATTTCTATATTTTTTAGTTAAAAATCCCCCAAATTTCGAACTTTCTGTATTAAATTCCCTGAATATGGGGCTTTCACTTTTAAAGAAGAGTTCCTTGCTCAACTCTTTTTCATCCTTCACCACATAATCAAAATTAATTCCAATAGCTCTGTAATTCACAACAGAAAATTTTTTTGAGAATCCGAGTACAAACCTTTTACCTGCATTCTCATCTTTAATAAAATTATATTGGAAATGATCAGGCAAACATAGTAATACAAATTGATCAGTGAAAATCTGCACAAACTGTGGAGTGGTTATTGAGTTGGATTTAATTTGCAGATCATCCCCAATTAATTTGGAACTCTTCAAAAAGAACTCATTTACAATACCCGGATTGAATCCGTCGCCAATAATTTTAATATTTCTTCCTATTAACTCAGAATTTTTCATACATAATGTTTATCAGCATATCATTTAACCACTAAGGCTATTTTTGATAATTTGGGCGTATTATTATATAATAATATTCAACCAATAGCTTCAGTAAAGATACAATTTTGTTGAATATAAAAAATAAACGCATATTTCTTAATACTCCCCATAAATACTTACTCCACCACCATAATACTGATGTTTCAGGTGTTCAAATACAAGGTTGGTTTTTAAATCAACATCATCTGATTGGTATGTTGGGTAAGGCAGCGATTCAAATAAAGTTTTGCTCACAACATTGAACACTGCTGCTGCTGTAGTTGATTTTTCCGACCACTGCTCGACCTGTAATTTATCTTTCTTGAGCTCTTCCAGAAGTTCAATCGCAATCTCTTTTATTTTCTTCTTATCTGATGTTGATAGTTCCGGTTTGCGCAGAATATCAAAAATGGCTTTCTGCTCATCGGTTAATCCTTCACGCCGGGTTTCAACTTCCTCTGCCGTATATGAATTTACCAATTCAATAAGCCTTCTGAATGTTTCCTCAATTACATGCTTGTCTTTCCCATGATTATAGTCATCAATGATTTCCTGATATTTGGTGTAATAATCCACTTTTAATGGATTCCTTTCCACCATCCTTTTGAGTTGCTGCTCAATCTTATCTTTTAATGACTGAACGGCTGCATTTTTGTTGGGAGTTTTCAGAAAGTATTTTTCCAATATCTCAAAATTCAAACCACTGAGGTCAATGATTTTTTCTTGCTGTAACCCCGGTTCATGAACTAAATTGTCGATGCTATTATCAACCACATCCTGTATCTTTTTCATTATTTCCGATACATCTGCACTCTCAACATTATCTTCAATTGCCCTGTAAATAGCTTCAATCGCATTTTTTTCCGGAGTATATTCATTCAGTACTTTATCGGGTTGTAAGGCTTTGAATTTTTTGAAAACCTCTCTTGCTAATATCTGAAATTTACGTTTGGTTTCGTCGTTGGTATAAACTGCGTTTATTCCTTTATGCAACGCTGATAATTTATCCAACCCCTCCGAGTTAATAAGTTCGTGTAAATCAAAACTTACCTCATCCTGTAAGAAAGTTTCTGTTGCCGTAAGTGCTTCTTCCAGTTCAGTTATTAATTCATCTTTTGGCTTTACAGGCGGTTCTGGTTTTTCCCCTCCACCGCCAGATTCTCCACCCGCGCCATAAATTGCCAAAGCATCAAGCAATGCAGTGTATGTTTCAATATAGTCAACTATTAAACCATTGTTTTTGCCCTCACTAATCCTGTTGGCACGGGCAATTGTCTGCATTAAAGTATGTGATTTTAAAGGCTTATCTAAATAAAGTGTTGAAAGTGTCGGCACATCGAATCCTGTTATCCACATGGCACAAACAATTACAAAACGGAAAGGGTCATTTTCATCTTTGAACCTTGTTTCCAAATCCTGATTGTTCATCTTTTCCCTGTGCGGTTCAATGTCTAAATCCCAATTCCTGAATTTTTGGATTTCATTCTGTTCCGAGCTAACTACAACACAAATTTCGGTGTTTTTTATCCATTGCAATTCCCTGCTTTTTTCAAGTAACTCCTGATCGCCGTATTTACCTTTGGCAACTTCTTTTTCCATTTTGTCAACATACTGTTTCCAATGATGGACAATTAGGTCATACATCCGAACAGCAGTCAGCTTATCCAGTGCAACAAACATTCCTTTCCCTTTATAACCACGATTACAGAAATGCCAGACTACATCAGTTGCAATTGCATTCAGTCTTTTCTTTGCGGTAAGTATTGGATATTCCCTTGCAAAAAGTTGTTCAATCCTGCTACGTTGGTCACTATCCAAATCCTCTGTTTCTGAATCGATAACTGCTCTGATTTGGTCGTTTATAACCGGATTTTTTAATCCTAAGTAATCCCCTCTGTTTTCGTAGTAGAGTGGTACAGTTGCGCCATCATCGACACTGCGTTTAAAATCATACCTGGAGACATAATCTCCAAATATCCTCCGCGTTAATTCATCATCTTTAAAAAGCGGTGTGCCTGTAAAACCAATAAACGATGCATTTGGCAAGGCATTTCGTAAATTCATTGCCAGTTGCCCACCTTGTGTACGGTGTGCTTCATCGGAAATTACAATGATGTTGTCACGTTGTGTAATTTCATCATCGAAATTGAATTTATGTATCAATGAAAACAGATAACGATGTTCTGAACTTAGCAGTTGTTTTAAGTGCTTCCCGCTATTCGCTTTAAGTGAATCTCTTGCACCTGACTTTATTTGAGGAACTGCACCAACACCGCTGAATGTGCCATAAATCTGAGTATCCAGTTCATTGCGATCGGTGACCACTAAAAAAGTGTAACTACCCCTAAATTTACGATGTATTTTCTGGCACAAAAAAACCATGCTGTATGACTTTCCGCTTCCTTGTGTGTGCCAGAATACACCCAGTTTTTGCTTTTCTTCCAAGCTGATTTTACCCAGCTTAAAAAGTTTATTTTTTAGTTGAATATTGGCTATTGCTTTGTTAACGCCTATAAACTGATGGTTCCGGGCAATGAGTTTTATAACCTTTCCTAATGAGTTGTCAAACAAAATAAAGTTCTCAAATAGGTCTAAAAACCTCTGTTTCTCGCATACTCCAACAATAATCCGGTCTAAATCAACTTTTCCTTCCTCTTCTTCTGTAATTCGTTTCCATTCATGAAAATGCTGGTATTTTCCGGTAATGCTTCCTATCCTGCTTTCAATACCATTGCTTAAAACCACAAATGCGTTGTAATAAAACAGTTTTGGAATTACATCCTTATAATCTGTGAAATTCTCATTGTAAGCATTTTCCAATTTTCGGTGGGCGGCTTTCAGTTCAATAAACAAAAGAGGAATTCCATTTACAAAACCGATAATGTCAGGTCTGCGCTCGCGGTTGCTTTTGCCCTGAATCCAAAGTTGCCTGACTGCTAAAAAGTTATTATTGTCAGCATCCTGAAAATCGAAAACTTTCAGCGTTTTATTTTTGACCTGTTCTCCTTTATCATTGATGAAATCAACCGGAATACCTTCCCTTAACAATTTATATTTTTCAAAATTAACCTCATCCAATGACTTGGTTATCGATTCTGAGATAAGCTTTTCATAGGCTTGCTGATATGCCTGTTTTGGTAAATCAGGATTAAACAATTTCAACTTTTCAAAAAAGATACGTTTTAAAATAACTTCCTTTTTATTTAACCTGCCCAACGTGCTGCCTTCGCCAAAGGTCTCTTTATTGTAAGCCATTGCAGTATCCCATCCTAATTGTTTGTAGAACAGGTCAATTGCTGTTTGTTCAATCAAATAATCTTCTGAATATTCCCAGCTCATAGTTGAAAAATTAAACCTGAATCTCAACAGGTACTGCAACCATATTGCGCACAGTTGTATAGATATCAACTTCCGATTCCGGCGCTTCTAATGAAACAATCAAAGTATATCGTGTTTGTTTGTTGAAACAACCCAAATAATGGCGTTCGCGCCACCAACCGATAATAGGATAAACTCCAATAATATTGCAGGCTGCAAGATCAGCAGCATTACCTATCCACGTATCTGAATGTAATGATCCTTGTTTTCGATTGTTTTTACCAATTATCCACCTCTCACTTCCACTTGTTCCACCAATAATTTCATCTTCATCAGTATTAGCTGCCTTGTTTAACCTCCTTTTAAAATCATTTTCGGTTTCATTGGTATTGTTCAGGTCGAACCTTAACCCATGTGAGGAATAACGATAACGATCTTTCCATCCAATTTCGCCTGGGCCCGGTTCAATAAAGAACGATAGCGTAATTTTTAACTTCACTTGAACTTCGCCAAGATTTCTTAGCTCTTCTAAAGGCCATGGCAAACGATAAAGGTGCATTTCGTTGGTTTTGTAATTAGCACCTTCTCTTATAAAAGGCTGAATTGAGTTTTGGGCAACTAAAGTCAAACTGTTTGATGCACATTGTAATGCCTTTTTCAAATCAGGAACTCCATAACCAGCGATCCTCAAAATACGCGCAACATCAGTTTTGCTTGATAGATTAATCTCAAACTGTGCTAATAATTCATTCGTCCATTCTGCGCTGTGAACCATTAGACCGCGAATTGTTTCGGGCCAAAAATTGGGATAATAAAACTGAATAACAGACGCCATCCATGTTGCTTTTGCTGTTGCCAGACTTGTACCGTTTAACGTACTGAAATGTTTTCTTAATGGTTGATGAAAGGTCGTTAACTCGGCCAAATCGTCGCTATTTTCAATTTCTCCCTTTGGCGATTTTAATAGATTGCCCCCTTCCAAAATTATATCCGGTTTATTGGGCCATTTTTTTAATTCCCATGTCAGCGAAGTAGTGCTGAAAGGAGAAAGTGTTCCCGGAGAAGCCAGCATTTTATAGCCATCGTAATCAGCTTCTTGTGCAAAACTTTTTCTTGTATATCCCCCCACAGTAAGCGCATTCCATGCTTGTGCAGGTGATTCAATTGAAATTTTACGATTACTGTCATAATATTTAATCAAATCTTGCGGATTTCTGATATTACCAGCGGAAATTACAAACAACCTTCTTTGGTCATCATCTGCTCCTGAAGAAATTGCATCAATAGCAGCTGACCAGGAGGATGGACGCCCTTTATCCGTTTGATAAGGTGATGTTACTGCCAAACAAATAATCCGTTTTGCTTGCGGGTTTTGAATTTCAGCAAGTGAGATTCCTTGTGAAGTCAAATATCCATATAGGTCTGGATCGTTTTTACCCTCGTTGGGCAAAATTTTTAAAGATTCAAGGCGACTGATTAATTCAACTAGGGTGCCCGATTCCAATGCTTTCTTCAAATTACCGTAACTGCAAATTCCAGCCATTAATGTTCCATGACCCAAAACATCACTCTTATTCCAGTCAGGAACAACAGTATGGCAATCCTCCTCAGAAAGAACCGGACTTAACAGCGGGTGACCATTATTTACACCTGTGTCGAGAATTGTAACAAAAACTTTCGAGCCATCAATTACATTCACCCTTGTTAATAGTTCCTCAACCCACTCCGTCTGTTCCGAGTTGTATTGCGATGTCCAAAATGATTCAGGTTCCTGTGCCCGGCGAATTTCAGCCACATAATCAAAGCTTTCAATTAATTCACCCAGGCGCTGGTGATTTGTTTGAATAATAGTAACCAATCTTTCAGGAAAGCCTATTTGCTGTCTTTTATAATTGATTCCCAATATCGTGCACACATCAAAAAAACTCTCAATTAAGTTTTCCACATTTTCAGAATTTTCAATCCGAAGCCAGATTTCGCACCAAACGGGAAAATCTCCGGGCATCAACTCATCTGAATCAACCCAAAAGGAAGTTAAAATCGCCCTTTGCATTTGTTCAATTCCAGCAGCCAAATCCTGATTTTTGGGAATCCCTTTAGGTGTATCATTCAAGGTATAATCGCGAAATTTCTTCAGAAAAACATTTCTTTTTTCAGATGGAATAAAAATGGTGGCATAATTTACCAATTCTCCATCAACTTCTTTTTTCCTGATATTTAATAATCGTATTCCAGATTTTTTATCTTCAAGGCTTTGTGTTTTAAGCGGACTGCCCGGTTGTCCTGCAAACTCTACATATACACCGTTTCTACCGGGCACTGAAGCTGCACGTCTGTCATCACTTATAACTACCGATTCCTGCCAGATTTGTTCAAATCTGTTTTGCAACCATTCTCCGTGAGGAACACGATTTCTCTCAGGGTAACTTGGGTTAGATCCACGGGCTGATTTCGAAGTAAATTGAAGTGATTCAGGGGCGTTTGGTAATAAAATATGAGGTCTGGTAAGGTTGTCCATTAGTAAGTTGGTTAGTTTATTTATTGTCGGTACACATCTAATCTATCTTTTAACATATTTAAAAGCAATTCCTTACTTGTTTTTGTTTTGCCTTCCAAAATAGCATCCTTTATTGCATCATCGCAAGCCTGGCAAATATCGGAATGACTCAGGGCACCTATTTCACCAACAATCGATTCTAATTGATATGCCCCTTTAAATGTTCCTAATCGGTTTTTTATCAACTGAACAACCTGATCCTTTTCAGGCAGATTGTAATACAAAACATCATCGAACCGACGAAATAAAGCTTTATCTAAAATTCCCGGATTGTTGGTTGCAGCGATAATAAAACTTTCTGATTTATCATGTTCAATAAATTGAAGAAAGGCATTTAAAACACGTCTCATTTCGCCAACTTCGTTCTCTCGGCCACGTTCAGCACCGATTGCATCGAATTCATCGAAAAGATAAACTCCTTTCTGACGGGCAATAACTTCAAAAATCTGGCGCAATTTGGCTGCGGTTTCGCCCATATATTTTGTAATTAACTTGTCAACTAAAATGGTATAAAGCGACAAGTGCAGCTCTCCCGCAATTATAGAGGCAGTAAGTGTTTTCCCGGTTCCGGGAGGACCCGAAATCAAAAGCTTTCTGCGATTCTGTAATCCAAACTGCTGAATTTTTGATTTTTGGCGGTATTCTTTTAATAATCTGGTAATTCGGATTTTAATCAAATCGTTTACTATTAATTCAGGCAATTTAGCATCTGGTTCTTTTTGAAGGATTAAATCGCTTAAATCGGGGTGCAATGTAATTACTCGCGTTTTGTTGGATTTGTTTTTTTCAACAAGTCCTTTTATTTCTTCTGCCAAAGCAGCATGCCCCTGCCTTGCTTCGTGAGCAGCAACCTGCAACGAAATGGTAAGAAAGCGTTCACTATCGTTATCGAAGTGTGAACGTAAAAGCGATTTTATTTGCTCAGCAGTAGCCATTTTAAAAAATAATTGCAATCAAAAATATAACAAATTTTTACAAGTCAGATGATTAGAAATACCAAACAAAAGATTCTTCTATTTAAAAAATATATACAATTGATTTTTAGCCTTATCAATAATAATAACGTTCCTTTAAATATTCCAACCATTCATCAAACTCCCCATTTACCTGATTATCTCTTACAAACTGAACCCATTCCTGATGTGTCCATGTTGTGAACATGGCTTTTCCTTCAAATAATTTTCCCCAGCCAGTTTGAAAATCATTGATGCCGGTAGTCTTTAAGCAACCACTTAAATCTGTATTTCTTTCATCAAAGGCAACCGTTGAAGCAACTAAGGCATATCGTCCACTTTGCGCAATTCCTTCGGCTAATGCTTGCTGTCGGAACAATTGATAACCGGCTGTGGCAGCAGGACACCTTTGCAAAGTTCTTTTTCCAAATTCCGACAGATTAAGGAGACTCCAATATTTCCGACCCCATGTTGTTTGATGACAGTTGGATTTATGAACGTAGCCTATTGTAGCTTTCATGCATCTGGATGGATCAGGATTCCCTTCATGTTCTCCTTTGCTGGTTGTTCGCCTTGCTGAACAGGGATAAAAACTGTGTTCAACAAATTTATTCTCCGTCATCACTAATCCAAAGCCGGTTTTTGTTTTAACCAAAAATGCAATATCAGGTGAAGTTTGACCTGAACCACGGCTACCATCCATCTCGCCTAATAGCCGCGAAGGATGCAGTTCGTCTTTTTCTGGAAAAGCAAACTCCAATTGCACATCATTTATTTCAAAAATCTGATCTGATACATTTTCCTGAAGGAATCTCAACATTATTTGGCGAAGTGACTCGTTTGTGCGGACCATGAAATACAAATTCGAGCATACCACCCACGAACTTAAAAGATTATGTGTTCCGGTATGGGCTTTAACATCATATTCCGGATTATCAAGGTATTCGTTTAATTCTTTTCTGATTCCTGAGTAAACAGTTTCAGTCCAATTCCTTCTTGGTAAAATGTAGGAATGATAAACAGGTTCACCCGTCTTACGATTTTTACTCTGTGTTCCGTGTTCCTTTGTTGAAATATTGGTCTCACGCCAAATTTCCATCTTTTTCTTTTGATCGTTGGCAAAATTAGGTTTTGTCATTTTTGCATTTTTAGACTGAGTTTTTTAAACTTATCTATATATAATACGAATTTCAAATTTTAACTTTTCAAAAGCTCCCCCTTAACTTATCAAAGTCCAACAATTCAATCTCTCTGCTCATCATGCTCGTAAACAATCCATTCAACTCCTTTTTCGATTACAAAGGTTCTGTTAACTTCCTTTTAATCACTTTTAAATCTTCCGGTTTATTTCGAACCAATTTCTTTGACCGTATATGCTCAAACTCTGAATAATCAAATTCAATCAATTTGATGTTGTGCCGGGGTAGTACTTCGCGTCGGCGTTGATCGTAAATGCGCCGTTGTTCACCTCTTCCAACTCCACTAACGGTTTGTCGTTTGTCGAAGAAACTCACCGCTTCGGTGTGTTGTTTTTCTTTAAACTCCACTACCAAATTCAATGATGGATAATAAGCATCAACCGGTAATCGGGTTCCTGAATCACCCAAAAGAAAGTCGAAACGGTGCTGGCGAATGGCCTTTTGATTCAATGCTTCATCACATAAATCAATGATGTAGCTTTCGTCGCTTAGGCTCCTCGGTTTTATATTCGGAACCGATAATTTTGTTGGTAAAATCTTGTTTCTGGTTGGTACAAACTCAACTGGAAATTCTGGCGAGCCAATGATTTTTACAACACTCAGAAACTGATCAAGAGTATAACCATCACGAAAGCCAAAATCGCTTGCATAAAAACCAAGCTTACGAATCTTGTTGCGGATTCCCTTTTGTTCGGTGGAATCGGCTCTGAGTTTCGCATTTATTAAACGCTTGATTTCCTCAGCTTCAGCTTTTGTAAATGATGTTTTGCCTTTCATCGCTTGTTTTACACCTCTATTTCCCCACTCATCAATCTCGGCAACAAAATATCTCGTGCCTCCCGGATTTTAGTGTTTTGTTTTTGAAGATTCCAAATCAAATTAAAAATTGGCACTGCTTCTTTTTCGTATTTATTCATTAAAGTGTTTGCGACCAATGGAATTTTAATTTCTTCGCCAACTTTTTTGGGTGATAACTCTGTTTGATTTGTAGCTCCTTCACCCATCATTTCAATCACATTTTCCATCGCAAATAATGACATGCACAAATAAATTGGGGTGATTTGATGATTTGCTCTAACAATCGTAATATGCGAATCTACAGTTAGAGGAAATTCATCTTGAATATTCATTGCTATTCTACCTAATGTTCCTGTGCCTGTTGAATTAATTAAGGTGTCAAATTTTTGGAGCATTCTTTCCTCAGGAATATTCTTTTCTGAATCGGTAAGACGTGAATCTTCGAAGCTAACAATATGATTGCGAATACACTTTTGATTTAGAACAATAACGCCATCGTCATTGACATACTTTGGAGAAACCCCGCGTTTTAAAAATTGAGTTACTTGTTTAAGTTTTATTTCTTCAAAAATTTCATCCTTCACAATCTCTTTATACCTCAAAAACGCCTTCTCCTCCAACAACTTTATCCGCTTCAAATTATTCTCTATCAAATCATCATAAGCTGATAAAATGGAAGCGATTTTGCGTTGGGTGGGAAGAGGAATATTTGGAACCTTAATTTGCTCGACAACTCCTTTATCTGCTCTTTGTCTACCAGAAGCACCAACCATACTTTTAATGGCAGGTTGTCTTACTAAATCAGTCTTTGCTAAATAGAAAATAAAATCAGGGTCGGAGATATTTTCCTTTGCACGGAAAACAAAAAATTCTGTTGAGCCAAATCCAACTCCCTTTTCAAGCCCTTTAACTTTGGCAATCTTCCCATTTTCTAAACACGGTGTTATTCTTGCAAAAATGGTATCTCCATTTCCAAATTTTGCCCCACCACCTGTATAAACTCTCTGGTTTATTTCCTGAACATATTTAATTCCTCCATCAACAACATCCATTGGAATATTGTCATACAACTCATCTTTTTCCAAAGAAACTTTTGGTGGAAATTCAACTAATTCTGAAAATGTAATTTTGTCCCAACTCATATCAGAATAGTTTTATAATTCTCAGCAATAGCGTTTGCCAATGCTATTGCTTCTTCATTCAAACTTTCTAATTCAATATGAATTTCATGAAGTCGTTCTTCATAATCAAAATCATCATCGGTGGCAGTGTCAACACCAACATATCTGCCCGGGCTAAGGCTCCAGTCTTTTGCTTCAATATCGGATTGGGTTACTACTTTGCACAAGCCTTCCACATCGGTATAAACACCATCAGAGAATCTACTGGTAAGCCAGTGGGCTTGTTTCCAGTAATATTCAGTTTCATGCAGTAACCCGGGTTCTTCTTCGTTGGGGTTTCCGCTGAGTTGTTGCTGCAAGTCCTTTAACTGGTCAAGTTGTTCTTTTATGTTGAGCTCTTTCCACTCTTTGTTTTTGTTGAGTTGCTGCTCTTTTACAGCATCAGCAATGGTATCGAGTATTTGCTTTATGAGCTTGTCCTGCGGCTTTCGGAGTGTTTTACATTGGTGGGCAATGTTTTCCAAAATTTCAATTTTCGGTGTTGCCTTTAAAGCATCAGCAATCAATTGGTTCTGTTTGGCTAACACTTCATCGTAATCTTCCAGTAGGTTTAATTTTTCAAATAAACCACCATTTAACTTTTTGAGGTTTCTATTCCCAACAACAGATTGTAATACCTTTTGTAGTTCAGTTGTCTTTGCTGATGTCTCTTTGGCAAATTCAAAAGCAGTTTCCAGATAACCTGTGACTGTAATCTTAAATTTTTTGGTATTCCCCCGGTACAGATTCACAATACAAATCAGGTTTTGCAACTGCTCGGGGCTAAAATCGTTTATCTTGCTGGTTACCTTGCGGTATATTTTACGGGCATCCAACATCAAAACTTTATCTTGTTTCTGCTCATCCTTTTCTTTGTTCCTGTCAAAAAACCAAAGGGTACAGGGCAGCGAACGGGTGTAGAAAAAGTTATTGCCAATGGCCATCATCACATCAACAGCTCCTGTTTTTACCAGTTTTTCACGTATTCCCTTTTCACTGTGCCCGGCATCGCTGGCAGAAGAAGCCATTACAAAACCTGCCCGTCCCCCACGCGAATTAGCTGAATGAGGTTTTAGATAAGAATAGAAATACTGAATCCAAAGATAGTTGGCATTATCGTTTTTGGGTAATCCAAAAGGCAAACGTGGATCCTTTTTAACCACGTCTTTGGCTTTGTCCACTCCATCGACATTAAATGGCGGGTTTGCCATTACCCTGTCACACTTGCCCGTTAAATTATGCTTATCTTCATAAAATGTATTTCCCTGTACAATAAAACCTTCCAGTCCATGAACTGCCATATTCATTTTTGCCAGCCGGGTATTCATGTCGGCTTTTTCCTGACCATAAAAGGTAACTTTTCGAGCAGGGTCTAATCCTTCTTTTTCAATAAAATAACCGGTTTGAACAAACATGCCAGCACTTCCCGTTGCCGGATCGAACATTACACCACTTTCGGGTTCAATTACATTAACAATGGTTTGCACCAAACTCATGGGTGTAAAAAACTCGCCACCTTCCTGTGCCCCGGTCATTGCAAACTTGTTGAGGAAATATTCATAAATCTTTCCAAACAAATCACCTTCGGCTTTTTGTAAAACCTCTTTATTGAAGATTCGCAGCAACTCCTTTAACAAATCTTTGCTGAAAATGGAGTAGTTTTTAGGCAGAACGCCTTTGAGGTTTTCATGTTCATCCTCAATCTGTTTCATTGCCTCATCGATTGCTTCTCCAATATCAGCGCTTTCAGGTAAAGCAACCAAATAATCAAATCTTGATTGCTCCGGCAGAAACATGGCATTTTTTTCAAGGAAGTCATTTTTATTTACGGGTCGTCTTCCCCTTTGCGGATGGGATGGTAAATTTTTTTCAATGTCGATTTTTACCTTATCAAAACGGTTAAAAGCATGACGCAGAAAAATTAATCCAAGCACCGGCATTGAGTATTCTGATGCTGTAAGTTTACTGTTTGCCCTTAATTGGTCTGCTGCTCTCCAAAGTTCAGCTTCCAATAGTCTGAGTTGTTTGCCTTGCATTATGATTGTAATGGTTTTTTGTTTAAGTTTTCAAATTTAATATTCTATCCATCAACTGAAAGGAATATACATTTCAATTATTCAAATGGGGCTGTTTCTAAAATCCAAGAGAGAATGTTTCTGTACTGCATTTAGTATCCATCGGGTTGCTTTTTGGTTGGGTTAAAATTAACAATAATCAGAAAATAGCCTCAAAGTCCTGCTCTTTATATTTATCCTGAAATAACTTTTGAACGTATTCATAACTATCAGTATGTGGAAGTTCAAATGCGATAGCGATAGAAACAAATTCACGAATTATTTCATCTGGCCTTTTATACACATAAAGCAGCAGGTCAAGTGTGTAGTCAAGTTTATTCTCTATCCGTTTTACAAATTCATGGTGCTTTGAGTCATATTCGTCAACACATTCATGAACTGTTAGTAAACCTTCACGGCTTTTAAAAAAAAGGATTCGTAGCAAAAAGCTGAATAGATATATGCCAATGCTAAAATAAAATCTTCGGCATCCTCTCGGTCTGAGAAATAAGACTCAAATCTGTGCCATTCTTTTTTCAGCCAGTCAAAATCTTCTCCATGCTCCCAGGCATAGAAAAATTCAACAGCAAAAAGGCGAATGTCCTTGAAAGGGATTCTCATTCACTCAAAAATATTTGATTAGTAAAGCGGAAAGAATACCAATAAAAATATTAATAAGCCATACAATTATGCCCCATAATATTAGAAATGCCATCCATCTCCAAAAATCAGAAGGTTTATCAATCCAGTAAGCAATAAAAGGTGATGCTATTAATAAAATAGCTCTTACTATTGCCATTATGGTCATTAAACTATTTGGTGGTTTATTTTTCAATCTCTCCAAATTCTCTTTTGAAAAGTGACTTTCTTTGTTTCCTCCAATCATGATTAATCTTATTTCTTAATTAACCAAACAACAAAGACTATTAATATTATTACAATTCCAGCAATCAGAGTCCTTTTTGCACCTCTAATATACTCATCAAGTAGAACTGTTTCACCTCTTCTTCTGCCGCCCAAAACCAGTCCGATAAAACCAGTAATTAGTATTACCCACCAAGGGTATATCTGATAGACCAACCACCCTGAAAAAATTACAAAAACAAAAGAAATAAATAAAGAGAAGTTCAAAATGGCAATGAATGAGCTTGGCGATTTTTGTCTTTTTAGGTAAGAATCAGTATATGCTCCTGAAAAAATATCTGAACCCCCTTTGAGGTCTTTCAAAAAATCATATCCAACGTTTAAGTAATGAAAGAATGAATAAAAACAATAGATAAAAACAAGGGCAAGTAAAAATTTCATGTCAATTGATTTTATTTTCACCTCTGCCCTAAGATGAAGGTTATACAAAAGAAGAAGCGTGGGCTGTAGCCATTCAGAAACTGAGGTATCGCCAAACACCCACACTAACAAATGTCACATACCCACGCCAAGGCGTGAGCGTTGTGCATATCATCTTGTTAATGTTTTGAAATTGGCGATTTCCAGTTTCAAGAAAAATAGCTAACGCTTATATTTTAAAATTCTCTCTACGAACTTTGATTTCAAATGTACTTATTTCAGTGCAAAGTTCTGCTGATGTTAATTGTGTTTTTAAAAAGGAAGGCACAGAAATACATCTGATGATGTAATCTGTGCCTTCACTTTAGCATGGTTATCTGGCGATACCCCTTAACCATTAGGTTAACTGGTGTTTTTTAAGTATGAATTGACCAGCCAGTTACTTTATCCTGTGAAAGTGATACAGAAAATGTGGGTGCGCCACCATTCCCATATCCATCATGCTGCCCATGAAAGATAAAGCCGCCGTTTAATACAAATTTATCTTTCTCTTTAATTACAAATTCAAGGGAAAGCGGAGCAAAGTCGCTGTAAAGGAATACATCATACCCTTTACCGGAATAGTTTTCAAGCCTTGAAAAAGTGTTGTTGAAACTTTCTTCAAGACCCATCTCTTTGGCAAAAGCTTTTATTTCAGCAAGTCTGCCATTGGAGTTGTCTGTTATCATGTTTCCTTGATGTTATAAGGTAAATCAGTAACTCATTAAAAAATGTCCACTGTCCAATTAGATAGGGAAAATGGACAATGGACACCAAAAATTGCAACCGGTTTCAAATTATAACAAACTGTCGAAAGAGCTTCAGTTTATAAACCAGTGATACCGGTTAACACCGATCGCCTCATACAAGCCATTAACAAACTGCTGGCAACCTACTCCTCTATCAAGAAAAGTGTCAATGTAACTCATCTTGTTCGCTCCTGTGAACAGATTGTAAAGTTTCCACAGGTTGATGTTCCCTGTTTCTTCCTTTGCAAAACTCTTATCACTGTAATAGTCCTTAACCACCAGATTCACCTGACCATCAGACAATGGGAATGTTGGTATATCCTTTCGCTGTTTGAAAGGCATATTCTGGTAAAGCCTTGCCCTGCCTACAATCTGTGCAAACTGAGATTCAGTGATGATAGTTCCCGGTAAATTGTTAAACTTATCCAGTTCCCGGTACACGTTAAATTCACCGAACAAGTTGTAAGCTGCTTTTGCCAGTTCTGCAATAGTCCTTACCTTCACTTCGGCTTTAAAACCATCTGTTGAAACACACAGGTTACAACACACCTTGTTTTTAAACCCGATGAACAGTTTAAAATGTTCCTCAGTCTTTCTTGTGTAAAGGTTTTCAAGATTGTAAGCCCTGACACCACCAACAGTCAGGTTTAATGCATTGCCGGAAATATCGCCATAGATGGTTGGAATCTCAATGGCAAAAGCTAAACGTTCGTAATATGTTAACTTATCCGTTTCCTGTAACTCATTTACTTTTTTATGAATTGCAGAGGGATGGCGACCTTTTATAACATGGCTTGCTCGAATTGCAGGCTGAAGTATTTCTTCTCCGGAAAAGATTTGACCGGCAACATATTGTACAGTTTCTATGAAATCCTGATGAGCTAAGGTAGTCTCATTATCTTTTGCGAATACTGGGATAGTGTGCTTCTTTTTCAGGTCTTCAATTGTAATGACCTCCGTATTTGCAGCTATAAAATGAACATCACTTGATGTTCTTACATTTTCACTTTCTACCGTTTCTATAAAAGCGGGTTTAAGGATTAATTGTTGTTTGTTATTTACTCGCACCAGTTCCATTAGTTCCAATTTTAGTTGCGTTAATAATTTCAGCATTTAAAGCTTCTTTGCGTTTTATAGCAAGAGCTTCAATTTCATTCCTATATTCAGGATAGGTTTTCAGAATATCCCTGAGTTCTACAACCGAGGTTGATTTCTGAATCTGTTGTTTTACCTCATCAACT
The DNA here is from genome assembly GCA_003516705.1 of Prolixibacteraceae bacterium. Lineage (GTDB taxonomy): Bacteria > Bacteroidota > Bacteroidia > Bacteroidales > Prolixibacteraceae > Draconibacterium. The sequence continues at coordinate 60,861 of DPCJ01000029.1, forward strand.
GTAATACCTGAATTACACCATTTCAATATCCTTTTACCATAGTTCTGAGTGATTACAGCTTCCGGTTTGTCCATAAAAAGACCTGTTCTATCTTTTGAGGCAACAGCATTGTGCTTTATATCCAAATCGAACACAATTGTCATCTCGAAATCATAACCATCACGAATTATGCTTTTTAATCCTACCTTTTCTGGAACCATTTTCCCATTTTTATCAGACAATACATAGTCTTGTTTTGTCCTTAGAGTCGAGATAATATGACAATCAGATTCAAGTACTTTTTGAACAAAAGAGTTAAATCTCGGAGTAAGTTTTGACCAATTTTGAAAACTATTACCAGCCATATTTGAATGAATATCAAGTATTCCACCAGTTTCATTCCAAAGGTGCGAAGCTGAATCAATAATTATCACTTCCATTCCTGCTTCTTCACAGGTTTCAATGGCAGTGATATACCTTTCTGGTGTGAAAGGTTTGGAGAGCTGAAGAACATTATATTCTCCAAGGTGAGCATACAAATCAGCTGAATGATTTTCTGAATCGATAACAACGATTTTGGAATAATCTGTTATTCCAGAGGCCAGCAATAAAGCTGAGTAAGTTTTCCCGGAACCTGACGGTCCTTGTAATGCAAGCTTAATCTTAGCCTGCTTGCGTTGGGCTTTTCTTAAATCCATAAATGATTAAATTTTAATTGGTTAAAAATTTTAAATACGGCGATTAGCTATCTGAAAGTGTCCAGTTGTCCATTCTCTTAGGAAAATGGACGGTTGGACAGCTTTTTGTATGCAGATAAAAAGAAAAGGGAACCGGACCGGAACCCTTTCCATTTCATTTTTTCAGTGGTTTTTTTTGACAACAGCAGCAGAAAAACCGTCTCAAAAAACTTGTAAAAATTCAGCATAAAACTGTTTTTGCTGCTGTTCACTTTGCGCAATATTTTTAAGCAGCAGCTCTGAAAATGTTATTGCTTCCTACAGTCCCACCAGCTTAAAACCAGAAATCTCACAATCCTGAAATAGATAGAAAGAGCTACTATATACCCAACCCAATAACTCAGATTACATTTTCCTGCATGGTATAATCCAATATTAAAGCCAATGGTTTTTCCAGCAGCAGAAAAGGGAAGGACCAACCCATTTAGGAAACCTAGGATAATATGGTTTGAGCTATCATTATAAATACCATGAGTATCTTCAGGGGATGGTGCACAGGAAAATAACCAAAACGCTATTGTACAAATGCAAAAGAGCAGAAATATCTTGTTTTTCATATTGTTCTGTATTATGGTTTTGAATAATTATCAATGAAATCTCGCTGAATTAGGGATTAAGATTTTTTTGAAATGTGCTTTGGGGTTTAAGTTAAAAATGAAGGGTTTGAGAGATGATTAAATTTTTATTTAAAAGGGGATTGTACAAATAGAAAGGATAAAAAGTAAAACTGATAATGATGAAAATTGGGGGTGAATGACCTAATTCACATACTGGCATTTCAGTTTAAAAATAAACTTCTGCCAGATTTAAGATTCAATCTTAAAAATATTAAAGTTAAAACTGAAACAGCAGCAAAAGGATTAAAGAAAAATTTAAACAAATACCTGACTTGATGTGTCAGGCATTTGCTTTTTCAATTAACCAACTCCTCATCCATTTCAGCATATTCCAAAACTTCTTCAGCATGGATTTCCACCTTACTGGATTCAGGAATGTACTGATACCTTTGGTGCAGGGTAACCAGCTCACCATTCTCAGTGATTACATCATAAGGGGCACATTCCACTTTTTGAATAGTTCCCGGCAATTCCTTTCCCAGCATCATTTTAGCTGTTTCCAGATTTTCCAATGTTGATGGAAGTGATGCTTTTTTAGCTGATGCATAGAAACTTCCATTGGCACTTTGCACAATTTCCAAATCACTCTGAACAATCAATGCAATGAATTTTTTTCCTGTGTTGCTTATTCTTTCAGCAACATCAACAACTACTACTGACATAACTTTTTGATTTTAAAGATTTGACATTAAGAAAACTCTGAACTGATACATGACCAGTCCAAAGCTGAGAGGGGGTAGCAGTGATTAAAGAAGGCAGATAAAAAAGAATTACTATTTATTTCTGCTACTGAAAAAAAAGCCGTTAAAAGTGCCACCGGGGGTGTTTCCCCATTTTCAAAAATGGGGCATTGGTGATTTGTGGACAATCGCATTTACACAAGCCAACCCGTCAAAATTTTAAATTTTTTTTGTAACAGTAATCCTAACTTACATCATCTGTAAGCGCAAATTCATCATTGTCTTTTTTACAAGTTGTTCTTTTACCTTTAGGAATAGGATTAATATTTAAATACGCATCAACAGTCTTCTTGATAAATTCCAATCCTCTTTGACCTAATACGTAGGTTTGAAAGTGTTTATATCCGTTAGGCATTTCATGATAGTCGCTAACAAAATATCCTTCTGCTATATATTCATCAAACGCAATATTATATTGGTCGATTAAATTACGCTCTCTAAGAATTCGATACAGTGTTTTATATCCGAATTTATAACCAAGAATTTTGGAAACGCTTTTCATATTTAACTTGGTGGGCCGATATTCTGGTGGGTTATCGTTTACATAGAAATATTCCATAATTAAAAGATTTTTAATAGTTTAACTTATTCTCCGATAAATATTTTAAAAGGGGTGGGTAGGGTAAGATAATTTCATCAAAACTCAGTGTACATATATAATAAGGTAATTATTAATTGTTTAAAATTTACTTACCCTTCTTACCCTATTCTTCTGAAATTATACAATATCAAAGGTTCTGGTGGGGTAAGAAGGTGCAAAGAATCCCGCCCTAAGCGTACCCTTTTTCTATCCACTTAGTTATGTTGTTCATTGTAACCTGTTGAATATATGCTCTGATTAATGTTTCTTGCCCTCACGTAATAGAATAACCTGCCCCCGGACTTATACTGAATAAATCCCAAGTGTTTAAGCAATTTGCCTAAATTGATAAGATTCCAGTTATTAATATTGTTCTTGTTGTTCTGATGAATCTCAGCAAGTATCTCAGATGCCGTTTTACGGTCAGTTTCCATACCTCTTTCACACGGTTCGTACATGCTGAGTATTATTTCTTCCTCTATTGATTTGACCCTATATTCTTCATTATTCTTATTAATCTCTATAATTTCATCCCTATCAAACCAGAATTTAAAACCAGATTTCCATAATGCAAAGGCTTGTGCATAAACATTATCCAGGTTGATTCCATGGTTAGAAATAAAGTCTAATACTTCGAATGTCAAGAATCTGCGAGACCCAGTTAGGTCAGTTAGAAACTCTTTATCATTGATTGAAGCAAAGAATGAGGCGCGACGAGGGAAATCTTCAGTTACATAACCATACGGCGGTCGGTACTTAACCTTAGTTTTTGTGATAAGGTGTTTTAACGACCCCAGTTGACGACGTGTTAATGTTTCAAGTTCATCTACGATAACCAAGAAGCATTGGGTTAGATAAGCCAGTGTATCCTTGTTGTCTGGATTAATTAGTCCTGAGTACATATATTTTATGAGCTGCTCAGGGACCAATTTTTCAGACCATGTTGTTTTACCAATTCCTTGCTCTCCGGTAAAAATTATCATTGTGTGATTAGTCACTTTGTCATCAAGTAAACAAGCCACTGCTGCAACTATCCATTTTTTGAAACATTGTTGCCAAAAAACATCTTCTATTGTTTGAACTGTTGCCCCTAATTTGCCAATGTAATCAGTCTTTCCATCCCAAATCGGCAAACTCTCAAAATAGGATCTAAAAGGGTCGAACCTTGGAACAAAGTCAGATTTCAACAAATTTCTAAGTGCCCCGATAGAAAAATTAGTTCCAGTTTCTTGTATTTTTTTTAACAACGAATTATAATCGTAATCTTCCATTTCAACCCAAGAATCGCATTCTAAACATTGGTATTCAATTTTGCCAGTTACAATATTATAACGATAGGCAAACCACTTTTCCAGATACTGCTGAATTATAATGATTACGGGTTTTGGTGGTGGTTTTGGTGGATTCATTTTTTTATTTCACGTCTGTTATTCATAAAAAATTCTTGTAAATCACTTAGGCGGAAATATATCTTTGAGCCAATTTGCGAAAAAGGAATCATTCCTTCGTCACGATATTTTTGTAATGTTCTCGTACTACATTTTAACCAAGAACAAGTTTCAGTAACATCAAACCATTTTTCAGATGGATTCTGAATTTGTTTTAACTCTTCAAGAATTTTTTGATTGCTTTTTGAAAGACTAATTAATCCTTCTTTTAATTCCTCATACTCTTTCATTTTTTTCTAATTTAAATTTAACACTCATATTCTGCATCTATCTGTAAATTTTTGTGTCGAACTTACAATTAGATAAAATAAAAAAAGGGTTGTACACGTTGCACAACCCCTTCCATTAAATTGATTATATGATACTTACATCATACCTTTTTCTATGAGTTTATTTACACACTTAGTGCGATATTCGCCAAATCTATCCCTCCAAAATTTAAGGGATGTTTCCATTTCTGATTCATCGGTCCATTTATTATAAATTGAATATATTGAAATATTATCACCATTTGGTTTTTTAAGAATCGTAATTAATCCCCTACAAAATGCCATTTTTTCAGATTCAAACAATTTATCAAACTCTTTATTATCACCAACCATAAAATGAATCAACCATGAAAGCTTGGGAATAGTAATATTTATTGGAATTTTGTCAGAACTATTTAAAGCAAATAATTCCACCGACTGAGATTCAATCTCTAATAATTCTTCTTCCATTCGGTGCAATGAATTGCTGTAGTAATTTATTTCATTTGAAATATCTTGCAAATGCTTATCCTCATCTTCTTGGCTGTAACCCCACCTATATGATAAATTCCTAAACACATTTTTGCCGGATTCTTCAATTTGTTTTATACTATTTTTGGAAAAACTCACAAATGGTAATGCTTTAGATGATTCGTGACCGTAAATCTGACTTTCAATTTCTTTAATAGCGGTTTTAAAATCATATTCTAAATCACTCCATTCATTTAATCCATTTTTCAACAAAGACAATCTTGTTGTTAACGAATGAAACACATTTTCAATTGTAATGATTTCTCCTTTTTCATTAGTTCGTAACATCGTTTAGAGTTTTTGTATTTTAGTGGTTCAAAATTACTGAGAAATCCATAACTTTGAGCAAATGAGTTCTTTCAAAAGAATATCAATGAAAACTATAAGGTGGTTTTCTCGGTGGACTTAATAATTCTCCTAACCTGTATCTAACTTATTAATAATATGTTACATTTTAAAGTTAGAGACCTGACAGGACAACAAAATAATCAATCACTTACAAAGTATCTTGTAAGTGATTTTTTTTGAGCAGCCAACAAGTTGCAAACAGTTCAGCTAATTTCGTTTATTTTTAAACCTTATTATTAGGTCAAAATAACCCTTTGTGCAATCAGTTGAGAAATACACAAAAAATTTAAATTAACAACTCCGACAATCACCACCTACTAAAGAAGTAAAATAGCTCCAATGCAATTAGTCAATTGATGGATTTAATCTGTTTTGCTGGCATATAATTCAACAAGCTAAACAAATAGTTTAAACCGGATTTGTCCAGGATCGTTCTGAAAATCAGGTAATAATTTTCTATGTATTTTCTAATAATCGAGATATTTATATTATGAGTCAGTAAATTAACTCCTGTTATTAAAACTTTCATAATGACGGCCAAAGTGTCGTTCTTTTTTATTGTCTGACAATCAAAAGTTAAGATAAATTGCCATTTTAATGCCATCTCCATATCTTATTCAAAAACACCAACTTCATCAGTTTTTAGTTGTAAAATTGCGGTAGCAGTGGCGGCCAGAATAAGCTTCATTTTCTGATTTTGGTTATTATCTATCCAAACCAGGTTCTTATTAAATCCCATTGTACCACCGCCATAATACTGCACCGCTAAAACAGCATTGTCTTTTTCTCTGAATTCATAACCTATTGCCGGAATATTTCTTTTATCAGTCCTGTTCGAATTTGAGCTTGCTGTAAATATCAAATATTTTGTGATACCGTTGGTTAGTATTGCTTCACCGGTGCTTTCAGATTCACTTCCCCACTCCGAATTCATCAGTAAAATCCATGTATCGGTAGTATCATTATTGATGGTGATGGAAGCTGTGAAATTATTTGCACTAAGTTTTACTTCGTTTTCGCCAAGGTGAAAGTTTGGGAAAAGTTCAAATCCCTGAATTTCTTTTATTTCAACATTTTTGGCGGCATTTACCAATGCCGAATCAGACTCCTTATTACACATTATGAATGAAAATTTCTGTGTTATTTTACTTTCCGATTTTGTGTTAAAGAGGTTCGATCTGGAAGTAGTTTTAGTCCATCCCGCTTTACTTGACACTACTGAATATTCGCCAAATTTCCATTTGCCAATTTTTCCAAAACCCTGTGCACCCATCTTTACTTTTAAAGGTCCAGAATTAACATTCAGATTTTCGCTTACTACAATGTTCTGTGCATTTACCTCAATGATTAACAGCATCGCAA
>DPCJ01000009.1 GCA_003516705.1 Prolixibacteraceae bacterium
GCTCAGGTAAACAAAAAAATGCACCCCGAAATTGAAACTGTTTTTCTGCTGACTTTGCCAGAGCACACACCGATTAATGCCACAATTATCCGCGACATTGTGCTGCACGGTGGCGATGCCACTCAGTTTCTGCCCAAAAATCTGGATATGAACGAGTTTAAATTGTCGAAATAACGATCGGAAAACAATAAACCGGAAACAGTTCACGTTTCCCCGATTACCCGGGATTCAGGGTGACGACGGTCAGACTGAGCGACCCCGAAGCTTCGGGGGAAGTCTGTTATTACTAAATAAACGATATTGAACCAACAATTACAAAATGCAAGCTTTCAATCTCCTTTTTTCAAAATATTTTGAATTACAAGGCGTTACACATTTCAAAAACGCGCTTTTTGCAACTTCCATTTTACTTTTTCTTTCCGTGCATTTGCAGGCTGCAACGGTTACTGTTACATGCAACAACCCCAAATATACCGGCAAAAAACTGGTGTTTTATAACTACTCCGACCCGGTTTCGCAAACAACCAACCCGGTTTTTACCCTCGAAACCGACAAAACAGGTAAAGCGTCAGTAACTATCGACGTACAAAATACTCAATTTGTTTTTTGTGATTTTGGTATTTACCGCGGATTACTTCTGCTTGAACCCGGCCAGACCGTGAAAATACAATTGCCTCCGGTGCGCGAGAAAACTTTTGCCGATGAGAAAAATCCCTATTTCGAACCTGTAAAATTCTGGTTTGCCACCGAAAACAAAACACAACTCAACAACCAGGTTTCAGCCTTTTCTGCAAAATTGAGCCAGCTTTCCGACAAATATTTCGATCAGCTTTATTTCCGACAGTTAAAAACTTATCTCGATTCGGTTCGCATTCGAATGGAAAAGGATTTCGGAAATGTAAAAAACGAAACCTTTGTGCTGCATAAAACTTTCTCGCTAAAACTTGTTGAGGTTGAAGCATTCAGATTAAAACCAGCCGATTATGCAGCGGTTTTCAACGGTGTAAAAACATCTTTCTGGTTTCATCCGGCTTTTACCGATCTTTTCAACAAAACATTTTCGGGACTGCTGAGTTTCGATGCCAAATCGGTAAAAGGTGCCGACCTGAAAAAGGCAGTGAATCAGGGAAACGTACAGTTTTTAGCCGACCACCTGAAAACTAAATACAAACTTACCGGCGATGTGGTCGATTTGGCTTTGCTGAAAATGCTGCACGATGCCTGGTATTCGGGCGATTTCTCAAAAACTTCCATTCAGCAAATGATAAAATCCACACGGTTTTCGGGTCATCAAAACCCGGTAATCCGGGAAACTGCAAAGAATATTTCTGAAAAAACTGCATTTCTGCAAGCCGGAAGTGCAGCACCACCCATTTGCCTGAAAAACCTGGCAGGCACAAAAACCTGCACCAACAGCACAAAAGGAAAATACAAATACATCATTTTTGCCGACACCGAAATGGCAGTAAGCCGCGAGCACCTGAAATACCTGACCGCCATTCAGCAGAAATACCCGAAAAGTCTTGAAATATTTATCGTATTGCGTAAAACAGATGCTGCTTCGCTTAAAAAATTCTTTATCGAAAATGAAATTGAGGCAGTAAAACTGATTGACGAAAACAGCGAATTTGAGAAACTTTACAAAATCAGGTCGTACCCGCAAAGTTTTTTGTTAGACGAAAAACACATGGTAAAACTCGCCCCGGCAAATGCGCCGCTTGATGGATTTGAACAGCAGTTTGGGTCGATTTTACAAAACGACAGGATTGAAAATCTGAGGAAAACGGGTAAATAATCAACGCAAATTTGCGGCGAATAAGTTGATTTTTCACCGCACGGGAAATAATGAATTGAAAAATGGGATTTGCGATCTGGTTTTTTGACGGAACTACAAAAACCACTGCAGAATTTCAAACGGCTGACAGAGAATTCGGAGGGCATTTTTACCCCCGGGCTAAAGCACCGGGGCAATTCGCTATTCGTTTTCTTCGTAATAGTAAGAGTAGTCAATCCCTTTCATAAACATTTCACGGTCGTTGATTTGGGTGGTGAGCGCATTTTCAAGCAGTGTTTTCAGTACATTGCTGTTTGTCGGACTCAACTTCATTGCGTTCATGTAATCCTGTTTGCTGATGGTACTCCAGTCAACACATTTTCTGAGGTGTTTTTTCAGCATCAAATCCAGCCAGATTCTGGCGCTTCTGCCATTGCCTTCCATAAACGGGTGTGCAACGTTCATTTCCACATATTTATCAACGATTTCGTTGAACGTGTTTTCGGGCATGGCATCGATTTGTTTTAATGTGTTGCCCAAAAAGTGGGATACTGCAAACTGAAAACCGCCTTTTGAAATATTTTTTTGCCTGATTTGTCCCGCAAAATCATACAAACCGCCAAACAAATACGCATGAATCTGCTGCAACCCTTTGGTGGTGCCTACTTCAATGCTGTCGATAAACGAACTTTCGAACAAAGCATAGGCTTTTGTTTTGCTTTTTCCGTCGATACTTTTATCGTTGAAGGTAAACCAATCGATAAACCGGTTGGCCTTTTTGCCCGGAAATTCTTTGCCAAGCGCAATAATTCCATCGTAATCCAGCATGTCGGCTAAACGCCTTTTACCGTCGGGTGCCAAAAATTTCAACTGGGTAGTGGCGCTAACCACTTGGCTGTTTTCCTTCTTTAATTTGGCTTTAAGGTATTTCCAGTAGTTGCGGGTTTTGGTGTAGTCGTTCTGGTTGGTAAGCAAGGCAACAATATCCAGCACCGAAAACCACCATTTTGCGTTTTGTTCGTCCCAAACGGCACGCACTTCGCGGTCTTCAAAAAAGCGGACGGATATTTTGGCATTGCTCATGTTTGCTCTTACTCTGTAATTTGCTGTGTAAAGTTAGGATATTATCTTGAGTTGGTTTTCTAAGGGGCAAGTTCAACATTTTCTTAAAATCCCATCGCCTTTTTTATTACAGCCATTTCTTCTTCCGAAGTCAGCATTTTTAATAACTCAAATGCCACATCCGGCGCTGTTGCCGGACAATACGAGGTAATAATATTACCATCAACCACAACCGGCTCATTCACCACATGCACCCCGAATTCTTTCAGTTTATTTTGCCAGAATCCGTCTTTCAGGTGGTAGGTGGTTGCCTTCCGGTTTTTAAGCACGCCGCTTTTGGCCACCGGGAATGCCCCGCTGCAAACCGACGCAATGATTTTACCTTTTGCGTCAAACTCCCTGATTAATTGTAAAAACCTTTCGTCATAGGCTTCTTCATAAAAACCAAATTCGCCGAAACCACCGGGTATTGCGAGCGCGTCGTATTCGTCGGCATTGATTTCACCAATGGTTTTATCAACCGTTACAGGTACATTAAAAGTGCTGATTACCTGTTTTGTAAAACCACAGGTATCCACCAGCAAACGATGGCCGTAATCAACCCTGGCCCAACCCAGCACATCGATAAAAACACAAAACTCCATCGTTTCAAATGCTTTGGCCAGAAACACCAATACTTTCTTGTTTTGCATACTTTTTAAAAATTATCAAACGGGTTAATTTGCTTTTAACGGAGATTACAAATCTGCGAGAGTCTAGGGAGATATGTTTTTAAATTCATTCTGAACCCGAAAGCTTTCGGGTGCACACAGGTTGCAAAGTTGCTCGAGCGAGGGTTTTATTCTTCAAAAAAGAACTCATGGATTTTAATTAAGTCACCTCGACCAATTTGGATTAAATCCATCGATTCTTTCAGGTAAATTCCAAGTGAACGCTCGTTATAGATAAATTTCATTTCAGGATTATAATCAGTAACCAAATACATATCACCTTCTATTTTATAGAAATCAATATCCTTCCCTTTTTTCCCTTTAATCCCAGTATTTAATACTTTACCTATTTTTAAGGCTTCCCGTATAATTTCTTCGTTGTTTTCTCCTGAGGCTACTTTTGTATAAGTAGTCATCATATTTAACCATTCGTTGCTATCGATGAGAAACCATCTTATTTTGTCAAAATCAATACCGTACTCATTAATCCAACCTATACTTGTAAAACCAAATAAAACCAATTTTTTACCTAACTCTGGTTTGTCATTGTTAAAATCAAATTCTCTGATTTTAAATGTAATTACAGATGTTGATGACAAATCCTTTAATTTTTTACCATCGAAGTCAAGAGTTTTGAGAGAAAACCTGGTATATTCCGGGTGATTTGTTAAAAGCCATTCAGTAGCATTAAGTTCAGCCTGCTCTTTCATTTGTTCAACAGCAGCAATTCCTGCTCCAATAGCTACTAATCCACCAGCTACTGCCGCTACTGCTGCAGTGTTATCCTGTGCCTTTAAATTTTGAGGCACCAAATGAATAATTGCGATTAACAAAATAAGGGTCTTTTTCATAATCTGATTTTTTTAATTGTGTTAACTCATTTAATTTAAGATATTTCAGCCCTCATCGGGTTAATATCAATTCTTTAAGATTTGCCCACAGGTTGCAAACCTACATGATTGAAGTTTTGCTCTCTATACTAATTATCACATTTTTCACTTCACCTGGTATTTCTGAGATGGTCAATTCCTGTGCTAATTTGTTTGAATTTAAAGACACACCGTAATCGTCATTTGTCCAATTACTGATTTTCTTGATTAATGATTTTCCAGATACTAATGAATATTTTTTAACCCATAAGTTTTCTAACTCCTTTTGAGCTTTTTTCCTTGCTGTGCTTGGCTCAAGTAATTTTCCATTTCTTCTTGAATCACTATGGATTTTGTCCGTTAATAAATCAAGATAATCCTCTTTTAAAGTTTCTGCCAAAGATTCAATTTTTGATTTAATATCTTCAATGTCAATTCTATACTTAGAATCTCTTTCAATTATCCTTTTAATAGCAGAAGGTACAATCAAATAATTTTCAATTTCTTTCTTTTCCCATATTTTGAGATTTATACCATTTTTTTCAGCCTCCTCTAATCTGCTGACAATTTCATCCTCTGTATGATAATCTGAATCTAATATGCAATAAATGATTATACTTTCTTCTCCCGCATTTTTTAGCATCAGTTTTGAACCAACAGCTCTGCTCCAGCCCCCCCAACCACCAATGGACAAATGAGGAATTGCATCCAAGGGTTCAGAGCTATTTTTAAATAGCGTATTTTGAATACGTTTTAAAATATCGATATCCTTTCCTTCTACAATAAGCATCTTATTTGCAGACCAAAGTCGAGCCAAGGCAACATTATGAATACTGCCCATATTTAAAAGAACTTTTTGAACAGCATTAAAATCAGACGCAAATACAGATTTTTCCTTTTTTTTATCAATTATCAAAATATTTTCAGCTTCGACTTCTGACATTATCTCAACAGAGTGCGTTGCTACGATTACTTGAGAATATTCATTTTTTAAATATCGGATTAATTTTCTCTGTAGGTCTGCATGCATATATACATCAGGTTCATCAAGTATTACAGTCGAGTTTTTATTGCATCTAGATAGAAACCAGATAGTCTGAAGCCACATTTGTAATCCATGCCCCATTAAACCAATCTCGGTATTAAAAATTCCTTCTTGAATTAATAGGTAAGGATTTTGTTCAGTAAACCTATTACCCGGGTTATATTCATATAGTTCTATACCATCCCAAGTTGATTCAACGGTTTCTTTAAAACTATAATAAAAAGAATGAAAATAACCCAATTGGTTTCTAAAATGTCTTGATGACGTTGACGAATCCACATTTAATCTTACGTAATCCTCCAATAAGACTTTTTCATCTTCTAATAGCGGGCTAATTTGCGGTAAAATATTTAAGACTGGCAATTCAAGCTCCCTAATTTTATCCTTTTTACATATTTTTTCATTCTCGTCAAATAAAACTGCATGAAATTTATTTTCTCCAGCAAAATAGATTATAATTCTTGTGTTGTTATTAAATTCAGCTGTTATAGTTGCTGGAGGGTCACCATATGAATGAAATATATTTTTGTAAGAAAAATCAATTTTAGCCAAAGATGGACTTATTCCACTATTAATTCTTGGAATTTTAAGCCAATCAGGAACATTCTTATAAGGTGCCGTTTTGTATCTTCTTGTAACAAGTGAAACAAGCCTCAGTGCCTCTATTAAAGTAGTCTTTCCGGCATTGTTCTTTCCCACAACTATATTCAAATCTCTGAATTCAATTTCATGTTCGAGATAACCTCGATAATTTTCAATTTTCAATTTTTTTATCATCGTACAGCATATTTTTAAATTGAGCACAACTGATTAATCGAACGAACTTCTTACACTTTCTCCCCGATTTTTGAGTGTAGATTGTTTCCGATTGATTTTGAAATGGGTGGTAAGCCGTTCATGTCAGGTTAATTTTTTCCAAATGTAATAAAAGACGGGTTATCAGGTGTTTGCAGCTGCATGTTTTTATATGTAATGCAGTGTTATTTATACCGTAACAGCATTGATGCCAGCGGCATCAAATGTTTATAGAAACCAAAAATTAACCGTGCTATACGACCCTGGCCAGGGTCGAAAGTTTTGCTTGAGAATCGATTTCTATACACATGCAAACCCTCAGGGTTTGGCGAAAATCCCTGTGATTATTTAATGATGAGTTGCCCGAACGAAAAGTGAAGCCTTCATTATTTGATGAAAGCCCGCCCAAACGAAAAATGGAGCCATCATCATTTAATGACGGGTCGCCAAAACCAAAAGTGAAGCCGTCATTATTTAATAATGGGTCGCCGAAAGAAAAAGCGGCGCATTATCATTTAATGAAGGGTTGTCAAAACAAAAAGTGAACCCGTCATCATTTTTTTATCTTTGCCGCCTCAATTTAAAAACTGTTGCATGATTTCGATTGACGGGCTGGGTGTTGAATTCAGCGGAACCACTTTATTTAAAGACATCAACTTTGTGGTAAACGACAAAGACCGCATTGCGCTGATGGGCAAAAACGGTGCGGGAAAATCGACGCTGCTCAAGATTCTGGCGGGGGTTCAGAAACCCACGCATGGCAAGATTTCGGCACCCAAAGATGCCGTAATTGCCTACCTGCCACAACATTTGCTGGTGAATAACAGCCGCACGTTGTTTGAGGAAGCATCGCAGGCTTTTGCCGACACGCTGAACATGCAAACGCTGCTCGACGAACTGAACCACCAACTTACCGTGCGCACCGATTACGAGTCGGACGAATATGCCGCCATTATTGAACAGGTTTCGGAGCTGAGCGAGAAACTGTACAGTCAGGGCGAAATTAACTTCGATGCCGAAGTGGAGAAAATCCTGCTCGGACTGGGTTTTCTGCGCACCGATTTTCAGCGGCCCACCAGCGAATTCAGCGGTGGCTGGCGCATGCGCATCGAATTAGCCAAAATCCTGCTCAAAAAACCCGACCTGATTTTGTTAGACGAACCTACCAACCACCTCGACATTGAGTCGGTGCAGTGGCTCGAAGAATTTCTGATTAACGAAGCCAAAGCGGTGATTGTAATTTCGCACGACCGTACTTTTGTGGATAATATTACCACCCGGACGATTGAAGTGACGATGGGCCGGATTTACGATTACAAGGTAAACTACTCGAAATACCTCGAACTGCGGAAAGAACGCCGCGAACAGCAACAAAAAGCTTTCGACGAGCAACAAAAAATGATTGCCGAAACCGAACAGTTTATTGAACGTTTTAAAGGAACCTACTCGAAAACGCTGCAGGTGCAGTCGCGCGTAAAAATGCTCGAAAAGCTTGAAATACTTGAGGTGGACGAGATTGACACGTCGCATTTGCGGTTGCGTTTCCCGCCATCACCACGCTCTGGCAGCTACCCGGTAATTGCCGACCAGGTGGAAAAATCGTACGACGGGAAACTGGTGTTTTCTGATGCCACTTTTTCGATTCACCGAGGTGACAAGGTGGCTTTTGTGGGGAAAAACGGCGAGGGAAAAACCACGATGGTAAAAGCAATTATGGGCGAAATTGAACACGGCGGAAAGCTCACGCTGGGCCACAACGCCATGATTGGTTATTTTTCGCAAAACGAAGCTTCGCTGCTAGACGAAAAACTGACGGTTTTTCAAACCATCGACGATGTGGCAAAAGGCGACATCCGCACAAAAATCAAGGATATTCTGGGCGCTTTTATGTTTGGCGGCGAGGAGTGGGACAAACCGGTGGGTGTGCTTTCGGGTGGCGAACGTACAAGGCTGGCGATGATAAAACTGCTGCTCGAACCGGTAAACCTGCTCATTCTCGATGAGCCTACCAATCACCTCGACATCCGCACAAAAGATATTCTGAAACAGGCGCTGTTGGAATTCGACGGAACGCTGATTCTTGTTTCGCACGACCGCGATTTTCTGGACAGGCTGGTACATAAAATCTATGAATTCGGCAACAAACGGGTAAAAGAACACGAAGAAGGAATCAGCGAATTTTTGCAGCGCAAAAAGATGGAACATTTGAGGGAACTGGAGGGAAAAAGGTAAAAAGGTTTGACTTGTGATTTTATTAAGTTCCAATGAACACCAAAGGTGTTATATTTTCATAACCTTAGGTCATCGACCTAAGGTTATTGCACCGAAAACACCAGCTGCCTGAAAGGCAGGATTTGATAAGCCTTAATATCCCTTTTTCGTCCAACTTTATTATTATGTCCTGCCCTTCGGGCAGTAGTTCATTCGTTTTTGAATTCCGCAGGTCGTTGACCATGCGGTTATTAAAATCCTGACTTTTCAAGTCAAAAGAATTTTTAAGTCATTTAATGACATATCGAATGCTGTTTTATGAATTTCTGATTTTCTCCTCCCTAAAACTACAATAAACCAAACAGTTTATTCATCCAGACAGTGAAAAATCCAATTGCAACGCCAATTGCCACTCCTGTAAAAACATCGGTAACATCATGTAGTTTCAATTTCAGCCGACTATAAGCAATTAAAACAGCCCAGATTGAAAGACCTGCTGCCAGTGGCCAGTAAAAAAAAGCCATTATAACCACGATTACACAAACGCGCGCGGCGTGACCGGATGGAAACGAAAACCTGTCGTATTTGCGGTACATTTTCCCGGCAGTGCCTGCGGGCCGTTCTTTTCTGAAAATCTGCTTCAGTGTGAAAACCACCAACGCGGTAATTGACATACCGGCGAGGACCAATACAGCCAGTAACTTAGCCTGCCCAGAATTCAATAAAAACAGGAACAGAAATAACGGAAACAGAAAAATTGAGTCGCCGCTGTGCTGAAAAACATTAAAAAACCGGTGACTGAAACTGGTTTGGATTTCCTTTTTGTCTGAGTTCGCTTGCTGATTATCCATGCATATTTCTTTCGACAAGCGTTTCGCGAACAATTTCGAGATGTTGCAGGGTATCGATGTCCATGGCAATTTCAGCGTTCAAATTTATCACCGGCTTTCCGTGAATTCCGAATCGTTCTTCAACAATTTTCTCAGCATTTTTAAGCGAAAGCGGATAAAAAACCATGCGAAGAATAGTTCCGATTCCTGCCATTGCAATAAGTTTAAACGGGTTTTTTCTGTGCTGTACAAAACCAAGTGCAGCAAGCTTTCCAATTGCTTTTGTGCTCATCACATGCATGTCGGCGCCACAAAACCGGCCATCACTAAATTTCATGTAGGTGCGTTTTACACCGGGAAAAGCCGTCTCCATCACGTTTTGCTCCACAACATTGTAAAATACATCGAATCCTGATTCGCGATTTTCAGCAATCAGAGTTTCAATAATGTCACCTGTAATTAAAGGTATGTCGGCCGAAATGCTCAGAAAATATTCAGTTCCGGGAACTTCTTTCAATATGAGATCAGCCGCTGCCGCAAGGTTTTCAAATATTCCACCCTGGTCGGGAATATGTGCAAGAGGTTTTACTGATTTCAAACTGCTGATATCATCAGGCCCCACAATAATAATCTGTTGAACGGATTTTGCGTGGTTTGCTGCATCGAGAACCCATTGTATCATGGGTTTCCCGCCAACTGAAATCATTGATTTGGGTAATCCGTTACTTTCAATCCAAAGTTGATTTTCTGAGCCGATTTTTCCACCGGCTAAAATTACTGCATACATTTAATTAAGTTGTCGAATTTGAGGTTCAAGTTTTAGTTTTTCAATCCACTGATTTAATTCGGTTTCCGACAGCAGCGTCTTCTTCCCCGAAAGTGCGTGAATAATTGCTTCCATTACATTGGTTCCGAAAGTGCGGCCATCAAAAACCGGTGTTGTGGTTAAAATGTGGCTTACTCCGCACTTTGTAAAAACGTCGATATCTTCTTCAGTGGTGGTGTTTGTAACGATAATTTTTCCATTCAGATTCTCTGGCAAATGTTGCCTGATGTACAAACAATCGCCTGCAATTACTGACGCTTCCAGATAAAAGCGTGCGTATTTTTCAATATGTTTTTCTTCGGCATCGCCCACCGGGTAAATCCAGCGAAAAGGCAACCGGGTTACCAACGGCAATAAAAGCGACACAGCCAGCAGAATTCCTTTTTCAGAACGGACTGGAATCGGAATACCAAGGCTGAACATAAAATCGCCGTAAATACAGGTGTATCCGGCATCGGTAAACGATTTTGCCATTCCCCACCGGCTGACTGCATTCACCAGCAACACTCGCCTGCCGTTTTTCTGAAGCAGTTCGCCTAATTGTTGTTCAAGATAAAATGCTGTTTTCGATTCGAGCGTGTTTTTAAGCCCACCCCCGTCGGTGAGGGGTGTAATTTTCGCAAAGTCTGCAATTTTTTTAACCGAATGAAGCGGGTAATATTTGCCGTTTACAGTCATTCCCAGATCGCAACCTCCCAATCCAAAAGCATCCACTTTTCCGTCAAGGTCACGGATAATACCGGCAGCTTTTTTAATATCGCCACCAGTACCAATACGCTCAATCACTATCTCTTCGCCGGCTATCTGAACTTTGATGGTTTTGTTTCTTAAAGCAGAACCCAGGCTTACACTAACCACATGTTTCATGTGTTGCTTTCTTTGCCAATCCTTTTGGCCATTTTGCTAATACTGGTCAGCCGCAATGCGTGTATTTAACGTGGTTCCATCTTCAGCAACCAATTCGAAACCTACAATACCAAATTTGTGGTTAAAATACATTACATATTTCTGAATTCCGGGGAACGAAGTTTCCTGTTCAACTTTAATCACTTTTATCTCCATAAAACCGTATGCATAATCATCATCGGTTGATTTATAGGTGATTTCTCGTTCAATTTTACTACCACTCGATGTTGTAACGCTGTATTTATCACCTACTTTATCATCGTATNNTTCACGCCATTTTCGCTTTTGGTAATAACCGCCTGAGGATTAAAATCAACCCAGGTGCCATTTACACTGAATCCGATGGGAGAAAACTCATTTCCCACTGTATTCATCGGAATGTCAGTAGAACCTTTCAGTGTTGAATCATCTCCACTTCCAATACCAAGATCTTCGCATGAAGTGGTGATCAAAAACAGTAATGCGATCAGATAGATTAGCTTTTTCATTGTTAAAGATTTTTGATTGATTCTCAAAAGTAAAAAGTTATGAGGAAATCTGAATCGACCTTTGCAGGATTTTATGTCAATAGATAAAATTGCAGATTTTTACCATCTGACAGTTTGCGTTCAAATGGATTAAGGTTGCAGATGTTTAATCTG
>DPCJ01000015.1 GCA_003516705.1 Prolixibacteraceae bacterium
ACTTATGAACTAAAACTGTGACAAAGGTAAGCCTGACGAGGCAAACAGAGGTTAACTAAATGTTAAAACACGATAGATTAATTCAATGTTACTTAGGGGAAATTGAAAACGTGTGTTCATAAAAAAGCCTTTTACCAGTCGGTAAAAGGCTTTTTTTTAGTCGATTACACCAAAAATTTTTATTGTTCTTTTTTACTGTCTCCGGCAATCGAATCGCGCATGGCAGTGTCGGCCATAATGTTTTTGTATTTCATATAATCCATTACACCAAGATTTCCGGTTTTAAAAGCTTCGGCAATTGCCAGCGGAATTTTAGCTTCAGCTTCAATTACTTTTGCCCTCATTTCCTGTGCTTTCGCTTTCATTTCCTGTTCAAGGGCAACAGCCATTGAGCGGCGCTCTTCGGCTTTGGCCTGGGCGATGTTTTTATCGGCTTCAGCCTGATCCAACTGCAATCCGGCACCAATATTTTTACCGATGTCGATATCTGCAATGTCAATCGACAGAATTTCGAAAGCTGTTCCGGCATCCAACCCTTTTTCAAGAACAACTCTTGAAATAAAATCGGGATTCTCAAGTACAGTTTTATGTGAGTGAGAAGAACCAATAGATGAAACAATACCTTCACCCACACGGGCAAGCACTGTTTCTTCGCCGGCACCACCTACTAATTGTTTAATACTGGCACGCACAGTAACACGGGCTTTGGCAATCAGCTGAATACCATCTTTTGAAACAGCAGTTACCGGAGGCGTATTTATAACTTTCGGATTTACCGACATTTGCACAGCCTCGAAAACATCGCGGCCGGCAAGATCAATGGCGGTAGCCATATTAAACGATAAATCGATGTTGGCTTTTGATGCTGAAACAAGTGCATGAACCACACTTGCAACATGTCCGCCGGCAAGATAATGGGCTTCAAGAGCATCGCGATTGAGCGGTACACCAGCTTTGGTTCCTTCAATCAGGGCGCGCACAATTACTCCCGGAGGTACTTTACGGAAACGCATCAGGAACAACTGCAGCAACGAGATTTTTACACCCGAAACCAGCGCTGAAAACCAAAGCCCGATGGGAACAAAATAAAGCATAATAAATAGCAGTACCATCACTGCCACTATCAATCCAAATAAACCGAGTGATTCAATCATGTCATTCTTTATTAAAAGGTTCTACAATAATTTTATTGAGATGAATTTTAATTACCTGTATTTCTGTGTGTTCATCAATATAAGTGCCTGCTGACTGGGCTTCCACAACTTCGCCATTGATTTTTATTTTACCCATTGGAGCTAATCTGCCAATTGTAATACCGATGTCACCCGCCTGTATTTTTCCATGTTCCATATTCTCAATCTTTCCATCGATTTTTGAATCCAGAATCATTTTCTTTCCTGACCTTGATTTAAAAAAATAGTACACCATCAGCGGCGACAAAATCAAAACAATGGCGAGTGTAATAAACCCGGCAACTTTTCCCATTTCTGCAAAAGCAATATAAACGCTCGCTGCCAACAACAAAAACCCACCCACACCAGCGATTGTAACACCGGGGATAACTGCAAATTCGAGTAACAACAGCACAAGCCCGAGAATAATCAGAAGTATGATTGCAAGTAAACTCATGTCAGTCGATTGTAGCGTTTAGTTCTCTTTGCGACAGGGCGTCTTTTAGTGGTTTCAGGGTTTGATAACCACCTTTTTTTATGTCGCATTTTCCTTTGTAATGCGTAATCAGTGTGCATTGTGAAGCCTGTTCAAAGCTGTGATCACACACTTCAATCAGTACTTTGGTCACGTAATCAAACGAATGAACATCGTCATTATGAAGCATAAGAAAGTTATCGTTCGATACTTCCTGATGTTCCTTATTTCCCGGTTTTCTTCTTGTTTCTTTCGAGGTCATTTTTGTTTTTCTGTTTCTTTAGCCTGTTCCAAAGTTATTCTTTTTCCGTTCTGGTACGCTGCAATTATGGCATCTTTTACACCTTCCTGTTTTACCTGGTTCAGCATCAATACGGCGTCATCGTAGTTATTCAGATTTCCTGTGGTATAAACTACAACTCCTTTGTCGTCAATATAATTCTCAACTTTTCTGAGCATCGATATTTTTTTGAATACCGGCTTCATCGGGTTCGGAATTCCTTTGCTGTATGCTCCTATCTGGATTTTGTAATTTATTCCTGCGCTTTTAACTTCTTTGACAGGTTTCTCAATTGGTGCATCTTCCACCAACAGCGGTGAAAGTAAAATACCTGTAACAGGAGTCTCTTTCCCCGCAGTATTCTCTTTTGTTATTTCTTTTGCAAGTGCATCAAGTTCACTTAAAAATTTCTCTTTTTCTTCAACCGGGGCATTTTGCCAGTAACTGTTTTCAGTGGTTTTAGCCTGCACTAAAAGCTGTTTTACCAATGTTTTTAACTGGTACGTATCATTTTCGAGCCCAACAATAAGTTGTCCCAAGGAATCTTTTTCAGCTTTCGATTTTGATTTTGCATAGTGTTCGCGCAATATTTCGGTTCGAATCATAATTTTTTCCATCTCAGCCTGCTTCTCATTTCCCTCTTTAAAATAGTTTGCCCCTTCGCTGGTTTTGAAATGCGATTCGTACAGGTATGTAATTTCACTGTTGATATTGAAATTAATCACCGGCCCGGTTGGTTTTTGAATTGCAGGCACAGGTTGCTTTTCGGCTGTTTCAGCAACCGGTTCAATGTTTTCTGTAACTATTGAATCAGATGCATCCGTTTGCCCGGACAATTCTGTTGGCAAAGCAACTTCAGTGTTTTCAGAAGTTGTATCGTTTGTTGTTTTAGCCAAAACCGAAGTTTCAGATATTGTTTCAGCAGTTAATTCTTCCGTCGTATTTTCAATTGCAACATTTACCGCAGCAGAATCAACTATGGTTACTGCTACAGATTCGGTTACAAACGGATTTCTCCGTTGTTCGCAAAGTTCAATCTTAACGGAAAGTTCAACCCTGATTTGTTCTTCGACAGAAGCTACCTTTCTGAAATTTTTGTAATGAATGAGTGCCTTATTAAAAAGGTTTTTTGCATGGTATTGTACCCCAAAATAATAATCAATGTCGATGGGATAAACTTCCTTGCTTGCCTTTTCAAGATAACCTAAATCAGCATCGGAATAAAAACCATTTTCAGTACGACAGGCTCCATAGAAATAATTAATCATAAAATCTTCAGGTCGCTCGTCAATCAGCTTTTTAAAGGCTGTTTCGGCTTCGGTAAATTTTCTTTTATCGAAAAGCTGAATTGCTTTTGTAAGCGGATTTTCCTGGTCGTTTGTTGCCAAAACCCGGTCTTGAAAAAACAAAAGATTCAATAAAATTGTTACGACTGTTATTTTAGAAATATACTGCATCATACAGGGCAATCAAAAGCTTGTTGTGGGTAAAAATACAAAAAAATGACGCCATTGAGCATTGCTGCGCAGCATTTCGAAATATTAATTCTGAAAACGAATCAGAAAAAGAATGACATTAATAAATTATATTTGTACACCTTAAAAAATAAAAAATGAGTTTGAAACTGGCAGTTGGAGATAAGGCACCGGCGTTTGAAGGAGTTAATCAGCACGGGAAGAAAATTACTTTGAATGATTTCAAAGGGAAAAAGCTGATTCTTTACTTTTATCCGAAAGACAACACTCCCGGTTGCACTGCTGAAGCCTGTGATTTGAATGATAATTATGAAATGTGGATTTCAAAAGGATATCATGTAGTTGGAGTTAGTCCCGACAATGAAAAATCGCACCAGAAATTTATTGAAAAATTTAACCTGAAATTTGACCTAATTGCCGATACAAAAACCGAAATACTTGTGGCTTTTGGCGTGTGGGGCGAAAAAAGTATGTATGGCAAAAAATACATGGGTGTATTGCGTACTACCTTTGTAATCAGCGAAGATGGAATTATTGAAGCCATTTTTGATAAAGTTGACACTAAAAAACACAGTACACAAATCATATCAAGTTTAAATATCTAACCTGAACAAAATCATGACAAAAGAAGAAAAGCAGGCCATTAACAAGGAAAAGCTGAAAGCGCTTCAGCTTACGATGGATAAAATCGAAAAAAGTTTCGGTAAAGGTTCAATTATGCGTTTGGGCGACCGCCCTGTTGATGAAGTGGCAGCCATTTCATCGGGCTCAATTGCACTCGATGTGGCGCTTGGTGTTGGCGGATATCCCAAAGGAAGGGTTATCGAAATTTACGGCCCTGAATCTTCTGGGAAAACAACACTGGCCATTCATGCCATTGCCGAAGCCCAAAAGGCCGGTGGAATTGCCGCCATTGTTGATGCCGAACACGCTTTCGACCCGTATTATGCAAAAAACCTTGGTGTAAACATCGACGAGCTGCTGATTTCGCAACCCGACAATGGAGAACAGGCGCTCGAAATTGTGGACAACCTTGTCCGCTCAGGTGCTATCGACATTGTGGTAATCGACTCGGTTGCAGCGCTTACACCAAAAGCTGAACTTGAGGGTGAAATGGGCGACTCGAAAATGGGTTTGCAGGCACGATTGATGTCACAGGCTTTGCGCAAACTCACTGCAAACATCAGCAAAACAAAAACCTGTTGCATCTTTATCAACCAGTTGCGCGAAAAAATTGGCGTGATGTTCGGAAATCCCGAAACCACAACGGGTGGTAACGCACTTAAATTTTATGCTTCGGTTCGTTTGGATATCAGAAGAATCGGGCAGGTGAAAGATGGCGAGGAAGTACAGGGAAACAATGTGCGTGTAAAAGTGGTGAAAAACAAAGTAGCGCCACCTTTCCGCAAAGCCGAATTTGATATTATGTACGGTGAAGGAATTTCGAAATCGGGTGAGATTATCGATTTGGGCGTTCAATACAACATCATCAAAAAAAGCGGTTCGTGGTTTAGTTATGGCGAAACAAAACTCGGACAGGGCCGCGATAGTGTTCGCGGATTAATAGCCGATAATCCTGAACTTTCGCAGGAACTCGAAACAAAGATTGTGGATGCAATCACCGGCAAAACGACAACGGTATAATTATATCATTATCAGAATAGTGTTACTGGGTGAACCGATTTTCTGTCGATTCATCCAGTTTTTTTTTAACCTGAAAATCAGACTTGATGAAAGTTTTAAAATTTGGAGGAACGTCGGTTGGCAACGCCGAAAATATCAGAAAAGTTAAAGCCATAGTTGAAACTCAAAACGACGATGTTATTGTTGTGGTTTCGGCGCTTGGCGGCATCACCGACAAAATTTTAAATGCAGCGCGAACCGCAGCCTCGGGTTCCGGAAATTATCACGAAATACTTGCTGATATTAATAAAAGGCACGAAGTAACAATTCACCAGTTATTTAACAGCTCAGGGTCAATTAAATATATTGTTGATGAATTGCTGTTCGAACTTGAGCAAATCCTTACAGGAATCACGCTTGTGGGTGAACTCACATCTAAAACTCTTGATAGAATTGCAGGAATTGGTGAAAGAATTTCATCGCATATTGTTGCTGAATTTCTGGGCGCGCGCCGGTTCGACTCATCCGATTTAATCCGAACCGACAGTAATTTTGGTAAAGCTGTGGTTGATTTCAGCGTAACAAACAAAAATCTCAGAAATGCATTCGAAGGTTTCAGTGGTGTTGCAGTGATGCCGGGGTTTATTTCGAAAAATGCCAAAGGCGAATTTACAACACTGGGCAGGGGAGGTTCTGATTATACAGCGGCAATTGTGGCTGCAGCGCTCGATGCTAATATTCTTGAAATCTGGACCGATGTAAATGGTTTTATGACCGCCGATCCGCGCGTAATCAGCAAAGCCTACACAATACCGGAACTTACTTATTCTGAAGCGATGGAGCTTTCGCACTTTGGGGCAAAAGTGATTTACCCACCAACTATTTTGCCGGTTTACCAGAAAAAAATTCCGGTGCTGATAAAAAATACTTTCGAGCCTGAAGATTCGGGAACCCGCATTTCGCACAAAGTTGAAAAAGGTGCAGAACGGATAATCAAGGGAATTTCTTCAATATCAGGAATTACACTGGTTACACTTCAGGGCATTGGAATGGTTGGTGTTACAGGCATTTCGATGCGGTTGTTTACCGCACTGGCAAAAGTAAATGTAAACGTCATTCTTATCTCGCAGGCATCGTCGGAAAACTCAATCAGTATTGCCATCGAGCAAAATACGGTAGAGCTTGCTCGCAATGCAATCGAAGCTGAATTTGAACGCGAAATTGCCAACGGACAAATCAGTAAAATTGCTATTGAATCGGACCTTTCGATTGTGGCGATTGTTGGCGAAAACATGAAACATGCCACCGGTATTGCAGGAAAGCTTTTCTCGACGATGGGAAAAAGTGGCATAAATATTATCGCCATCGCTCAAGGCGCTTCGGAACTAAATATTTCGTGGGTGGTGCGAAACGAGGTTTTGCGTAAAACGCTCAACGTGGTACACGAGTCGTTTTTTCTCTCCGAAAATGTGGAGCTTAATGTTTTTCTGATGGGAATCGGGACTGTTGGTGGTAATCTTTTGCAGCAATTGCTGAAACAGCAGGATAAATTATTGCGCGAAAAACACCTCAATATTAAGCTTGCTGGTGTGGCCAATTCGCGAAAAATGCTTTTTAACCGCGACGGAATTGATATTTCAGCTTATCGTGAATCGCTCGATAACAGTGGCGAAGCATCGTCACTTCAGGGTTTTGTCGATGGAATCAGAAACATGAATATTTACAATTCTGTGTTTGTAGATTGTACTGCTTCCGATGCTGTTGCACTATTGTACAAAGACATACTCCGTTCCAACATTTCAGTAGTAACTGCAAACAAGGCTGCGGCTTCGTCGGAATATGAAAACTATGCCGAAATTAAAAGCATTGCAAAGCAAAAAGGAGTTAAATTTTTGTTCGAAACCAATGTGGGAGCGGGCCTGCCAATTATTAACACACTCAACGATTTGGTAAATTCAGGCGACAAAATTCTTAAAATTGAAGCAGTGCTTTCGGGTACGCTGAATTATATTTTCAATACCATTTCGTCCGAAATACCTTTGAGCAAAACCATAAAAATGGCCAAGGACGAGGGTTATTCGGAACCCGACCCACGCATTGATTTGAGCGGTGTTGATGTTGCACGCAAAGTTTTGATTCTGGCCCGCGAATCGGGTTATAAAATCGAAATGAACGAAATCAGAATCAACAGGTTTATTCCCAACGAACTTTTCGACGGCACAATGGATGATTTCTGGACAAACATCGCAACCCTTGATGCTGATTTCGAGATAAAACGGAAAAAACTTGAATCGGAAAATAAAAAATGGCGGTTTGTGGCACGTTTCGAAAACGGGATTGCCGAAGCCGGTTTACAGGAAGTGGATTCACGTCACCCGTTTTACGACCTCGAAGGAAGCAATAACCTTGTAATGTACACCACCGAAAGATACCAGCAGTTTCCGATGCTCATCAAAGGCTATGGCGCGGGTGCTTCCGTTACGGCAGCGGGTGTTTTTGCCGATTTAATCAAAGTATCGAACATTTAATATCAATTTGAATTATGAAGTTTATTATCATACTCGGAGATGGAATGTCAGACGAGCCAATTGCTGAATATGGCGGAAAAACGCCGCTGCAAATGGCCCAAAAGCCCCATATCGACTGGCTTGCAAAAAACGGACGTTCGGGTTTGTTTTATACAGTACCGCCAACCATGCACCCCGGTAGCGAAATTGCCAACATGGCTGTTTTGGGTTACGATGTTGAAAAGGTTTTCGAGGGAAGGGGAGTGCTTGAAGCTGCCAGCATGGGTGTTACGCTGCAACCTGGTGATCTTGCGCTGCGCTGCAACTTGCTGACCATTGAAAACGAAAAAATAAAAAACCATTCCGCAGGGCATATTTCAAATGAGGAAGCGGCTGAACTGATTCAATTTCTGAATGAAAAACTGGGTGACGAAACAGTGCGTTTTTATTCCGGAGTTTCGTACCGGCATTTGTTGGTGATAAAAAATGGCATCAAATTTATCGATTGTACCCCGCCACACGATGTTCCCGGTACACCATTTCAAAAAGTATTGCCAAAATCAAAAACCGGCGAAACAGAACCTACAACTAACTTGATTACCCGGCTGATTCTTGAATCGCAGCAATTACTCGAAAATCATCCTGTAAACATGAACAGGAGAAATGCAGGGAAAGAGCCAGCCAACAGCATCTGGCCCTGGTCGCCGGGATATAAGCCAGCCATGCCCACGCTAAAGGAGATGTTTGGCATTGAAAAATCAGCTGTTATTTCTGCAGTCGATTTAATTCAGGGAATTGGCGTTTATGCCGGAATGGATGTGATAAAGGTTGAAGGTGCAACAGGTTTGTACAATACCAATTATGAAGGCAAAGCTCAGGCAGCCGTTGAAGCGCTGAAAACCTGCGATTTGGTTTATCTGCACATCGAGGCAAGTGATGAAGCTGGTCACGAAGGTGATGTTGAACTGAAAACTAAAACCATTGAATTTTTGGATAAAAGAGTGGTGAAATATGTAATAGAAGAAACACAAAAATTTAACGAACCTGTGGCAATTGCCATTTTACCCGACCACCCAACACCGTGCGTGTTAAAAACTCACACCCGCGATGCAGTTCCGTTTACCATATATTATCCTGGAATACAACCTGATGCTGTTGCAGTTTATGATGAATTTGCCGTTGTAAATGGTGATTGTGGTACCCTAAAAGGAGATGAATTTATCAGACTGTTTCTTCAAAAGTTATAACGAAAGTTTATGAAAATGTGATTTAAGTCAGGGATTTTAGTTAATTCACTCTAAATCTTTTGTAATATTGTCCACCATTTGATTAAAAATC
This sequence comes from Prolixibacteraceae bacterium, assembly GCA_003516705.1. Taxonomy (GTDB): domain Bacteria; phylum Bacteroidota; class Bacteroidia; order Bacteroidales; family Prolixibacteraceae; genus Draconibacterium. The sequence goes on from DPCJ01000015.1 coordinate 8,871, forward strand.
GGAAAGGTATTTAACCGGAAAATGTATATCTGAACCTGCGAATGAAATATTACAGTACAAATCGTCAAACTCCCGAAGTTTCACTAAAGGATGCAGTTGTTAAAGGTTTAGCCGCCGATAACGGGCTTTTCATGCCTGAAATAATTTATAAGTTCAGCCCGGCTTTTTTTGAAACAATTCAAAATATTACTTTTCAGGAAATTGCGTTTGAAGTTGCCCTGAAGTTCTTTGGTGAAGATGTGCCTGAATCAAAACTCAGGGAAATTATATACGACACACTTTCGTTTGATTGTCCGGTTGTTCAGGTAACAGAAAATATCTACTCACTCGAACTTTTTCATGGGCCAACGCTGGCATTTAAAGATGTCGGTGCCCGTTTTATGGCCCGGTTGCTTAATTATTTTTTGGCCGACCGAAATAAAAAAGTAAATGTACTTGTGGCAACCTCGGGCGATACCGGAAGCGCCGTGGCAAACGGTTTTCTGGGTGTTGAGGGAATTCACGTTTATGTACTTTACCCCAGAGGAAAGGTGAGTAAAATTCAGGAGTCGCAATTCACCACGTTGGGGCAGAATATCACTGCACTCGAAATTGATGGAACTTTTGACGATTGTCAAAATCTTGTAAAGAAAGCATTTCTCGATAAAGAACTTAATGAAAAGCTGATGCTTACATCAGCCAATTCAATCAACATAGCCCGTTTTCTTCCACAGTCGTTTTATTACTTCAACGCTTTTGCCCGATTAAAGCAAATGGGTAAACTGGATGGAAAAGAACTTGTATTTTCAGTTCCAAGCGGGAATTTTGGAAACCTGACAGCGGGTTTATTTGCCCGAGAAATGGGTTTGCCTGTGGCTGAATTTATTGCAGCCAACAACTCCAATCATGTTGTTTACGACTATTTAAAAACAGGAGAATATCAGCCGCGTTCCTCAGTTGAAACTTTGGCAAATGCCATGGATGTGGGTACTCCAAGTAATTTTGCCCGCATCCTTGATTTGTATGGTCACAATCATTCGCAAATTTCAGATTTAATAAGTGGTTACTGGTATTCCGATGAGCAAATCGGAGACATTGTAAAATCGGTTTATACCAAACACAATTATTTATGCGACCCTCACGGGGCTTGCGGATTTCGGGCACTGGATGAATCGCTGAAAGATAACCAGGTGGGTGTTTTTCTCGAAACAGCGCATCCTGCAAAATTCACCGAAACCATGGAAAAACTGCTTGGTACAGGTAAGATTCCTTTACCTGAAGCGCTTGCCCATTTTATGAAAGGAGAGAAAAAAAGTACAATCCTTGGTAAAGAATACAGTTTGTTTAAAACCTTTCTGTTCAATGAGGGTTGATATGTATTGTAAATAAAAGAGAACAAGTATTGTTTTAAAGCAACAAATTGATAATTTTAAAACTCTGTTTTTCAGAATATTGTTAACAAAATCAACTTATGAGACAACTAAAAATATCGAAACAGGTAACGAACCGGGACACTTTGTCGCTCGATAAATACCTGCATGAGATAGGAAAGGTTGAACTGTTGTCGGCAGAAAAGGAAGTTGAATTAGCCAAACGCATCAAAGCAGGTGACCGAGCCGCACTTGAAACACTGATTAAAGCAAATCTGCGGTTTGTTGTTTCAGTTTCGAAACAATACCAGAACCAGGGGTTAAGCCTGCCCGATTTAATTAATGAAGGAAACCTCGGATTGATAAAAGCCGCCGAACGGTTTGATGAAACCCGTGGTTTTAAGTTCATATCGTACGCGGTTTGGTGGATTCGCCAATCGATTTTGCAGGCGCTGGCTGAACAGGCCCGTATTGTTAGACTTCCTTTAAACAAAATCGGTTCAATCAACAGAATTAACAAGGCGTTTAACAAGCTCGAACAGGAATTTCAGCGTGAACCCACCATCGAAGAAGTGGCCAACCTGCTTGAAAGCAAACCCGAGTTTGTGGAAGATTCGATGAATTTCTCGGGAATTCATATTTCGATGGATGCTCCGTTGCGTGATGAAGAAGCTGGCAATTTGTACGATGTAATGCTCAACGACGATTCGCCTGATCCGGAAGAGGAATTGATGAACTTATCGCTCAGAAAAGAAATAGAGCGTTCACTCTCAACACTTAACGAACGCGAAGCCGATATTTTGCGGTACTATTTTGGTTTGAATGGTTTTCAGCCATTTACATTGGAAGAGATTGGCGATGAACTTGGACTCACGCGTGAAAGAGTGCGACAAATTAAGGAAAAGGCAATTAAGAAGTTAAAAAACCAATACCGAAACCGTTTACTAAAATCATATCTCGGTCGTTAATATAAAACCATGAAACGAATAATTGCTCCGTCGATTCTGGCTGCCGATTTTAATCATCTTGGCCGCGACATTGAAATGATTAACAACAGTGAAGCCGGGTACATTCATTTTGATGTGATGGACGGGGTTTTTGTACCCAATATTTCGTTTGGAATACCCGTGATTGAACATGTAAACAAAATTGCCCGGAAACCACTTGATGTACACCTGATGATTGTTAATCCCGATGCGTTGATTCCTTCGTTTGTGAAGGCCGGTGCATCAATTATTACAGTACATTACGAAGCATGTACCCATTTGCACCGAACAGTTCAATTCATTAAAACGTTGGGTGCAAAAGCCAGCGTTTGTCTCAATCCGCACACTCCCGTCGCTGTGCTCGAAGATATTATCAATGAGGTTGATATGGTTTTACTTATGTCAGTTAATCCGGGTTTTGGAGGACAATCATTTATTAAAAATACTTATGAAAAAGTAGCTCAGTTGCGCGAACTTATCGACAAAAGCAAACTGGAATGCTTAATCGAAGTTGATGGTGGTGTGACTTACGAGACAGGTAAAAAGCTTTTCGAAAGTGGTGCTGATGTTCTTGTATCCGGAAGTTTTGTTTTTGGCTCAGCCAATCCGGCTGAAACCATTCGCAATCTGAGAAATCTATAGTTTATGTTTTAATTTCGATTTGCTTGCACAAATCGGCATTTGCACCTTTCAGGGGTTTTACCGAGTTGCGTAACATGCAATCGGCCGAACAACCTGCGCAATTGTGTTGCATCGTGAACGATTCTTTTTTTAAATCAGTTTTCGTTCCCGGTTTTTTCTTTCGGAATGGCTTTTTAATTATTCCTGAAAGTGCGTAAACTACGGCAGCTCCTACAATTAAAAATGTTATTATCTCCTGAATCATAGCATATTTCCGATTGTTTGAACTAAAAATGCGGCAATCCAGGCAAGCGACGTGGTGTACAAAACAGCAAAAGCAGCCCATTTCCAGGATCCCGACTCATTTTTTATCGCGCTTACCACCCCGATACAGGGGAAATAAATGAGGATAAAAATAAGAAACGAGAGGGCAGTTGTTGTGGTAAATACTACATCACCCGATTCAAATCTCTCATTTCTGAGTTTTTGTTGTAATCCGGCGGTTGAATCACTGCTGTCAGTTTGGTAAATCACTCCCATTGTGCTGATAATGATTTCTTTGGCGGGAAGCCCCGCCAACAGGGCGATGCTCATTTTCCAGTCAAACCCGAGTGGTTTCATTACTGGTTCAATGGTTCTTCCAAACCGTCCCAGGTATGAATGTGTAAGCCTGTCAGATTCCATTTCGAAATTAAGTTGCTGAATAGCAGTTTCCTTCTCAACTGAACTCAAACTCAAACTTTGTTCAGCATGATTTATCTCCTGCTGAATGGATTGGGTATTTTCAGTTTCGCGCGGGAAATATTCCAAAACCCAGATAATGATAACCCCGGTAAGAATTATTGTCGCTATTTTTTTCAGGTAATGACGGGCTTTATCCCACATGTGGTAAAGCACATTTCGCAGGGTGGGTAGCCTGTATGCAGGCAATTCCATAACAAACGGTGTCTCCTTGTTTCTGAAAACAGTTTTGTTCAGAATTTGTGCTGTTATAAAGGCGAAAACAATCCCAACCGCATAAATCCCAATCAGAATTAAAGCCTGATATTTTTCGAAAAAAGCCGAGATAATAAGTATATAAACGGGTAACCGTGCACTGCACGACATAAATGGAATGATAAGCATGGTGAGAATCCGGTCACCGCGGTTTCGCATCGACCGGGTAGCAAGAATGGCAGGCACATTGCAGCCAAAACCCATAATCATTGGAATAAACGACCGGCCGTGCAACCCAAACCGGTGCATAATATTGTCCATAATAAATGCGGCCCGCGCCATGTAACCTGTTCCTTCGAGGAGTGAAATAAACAAAAACAAAATCAGGATATTGGGAAGGAAAACCAATACACTGCCGGCGCCGCTGATGATTCCGCCAACAACCAAATCTTTCAGCATCCCGTCGGGCATAATACCTGAAATCAGATTGCCAAATTCAATCACCCCAAGATCAATCCAGTTCATCGGATAAGCACCCAGCTTAAAAGTGGCATAAAATATAAGAAACAGAATGGCTGTGAAAATTGGAAATCCAAGAAATTTGTTGGTTAAAACATCATCGATTTTTTCCGATCGGGTTCGCTGACTGTGAGTTTGATTTTTAAAGGTTTCTTTCAGCGCTCCGGTAATAAAACTATATTTTGCATTGGTGATAATTGTTTCGCTGTCATCGTTTTCGAGGGTTTCAATTTTATGAATTTCTTTTTTAGTGATGTTTTTTATCTCATCAAAATTCTGATAGTCAGACAGTAGTCCGGTAACCTGCTCATCTTTTTCGAGCAGTTTAATCGCGAGAAAGCGGGATGATATCTTGTCGGTAATGGGTTTGTATTCCTTTATTTTTTGGCGAACTACCTGAATCGATTCTTCGAGCTCTTTACCGTAGTTAATGTGTACGTGTCGCGAAACTTTGTCTTTTCCTTCAAAAACCTCAATAACTCTGTCGATGAGGTTATCCAGCCCAATTCCTTTTGAGCTGATGGTTGGCACAAAGGGTATTCCAAGCAATTTGGCAAGTTCATCCTGTTTAAAAACCAGTTTTTTCTTCTCCAGTTCATCAAACATATTCAGTGCTGCAACAATGCGCAGGTCCATGTCGATGAGTTGCGTGGTAAGAAAAAGGTTTCTTTCTAAGTTGGTAGCGTCGAGTACGTTAATTACAATATCGGGAGTTTGTTCATAAATAAATTCGCGGACAAAAATTTCTTCTTTTGAGTAGGCGGTTAAACTGTAAGTTCCGGGCAAATCAAAAAAATTAAAAGTATAACCTTTTGCTGTAAAAATGGCCTTTTTAATCTCAACAGTAACACCCGAATAATTACCTACTTTTTCCCTTGAGCCTGAAATAAAATTAAAAAGTGTGGTTTTTCCGCTGTTCGGATTTCCGACAAGTGCAATATTAATTGTTTTTGTTCTTTCAGAATGGTCGATGAGGTCGATGTTTCGGTCGATAACTCCCTGATAAGAGTTATTGATGTTCTGCACAAAATCGTTAACCGGAATAACTTCAATCAGATCGGCTTCCGATTTGCGAAGCGAAATATTATAATTAATAATTTTGAATTCGAACGGACCATTAAACGGTGCACTCTTCAGTACCTTCACCTCTTTCCCTTTGATGAAGCCCATTTCAGAAATTCTCTTTCGAAATGAACCATGTCCGAGCACTTTGGTAATTACTACTGTTTCGCTGTTTTTAACCTCACTTAATTTCACTGCACCAATCTCCCCGCGTATCTATATTTATAATCATTCAAAATAAGCACTGCAAATATAGAATAATTCGGTTCTTTCGTTATGATTATATTTACATGCGATTAAAAAACTACAATTAAATTTATAAAATTATTATTAGAAGCCAAATGCCGCTGTGAATCAACATAACCAGCAATAATTCAGGTTAATTATGTCCTCTTTAATTTAAATTAAACCCAAAACGGGTTTGCAATACGATGCAAGTCGTTATTTTTGTTCGCAGTAAACAACGCATGAAAGAAAAGAAATTTTATAAAAACATTCAGAAAGTATTGGATGGTTTGCCCGAGAATTTCAGTATTCTGGAAGAACAGATTGATATTGAAGTGCAGATGAAATACTTTGATTTTGCGCGGAAACTCAGAACAGCCGGACGGGCATCGGATTGTTTTGAACATCGGGATGAGCTATTTCTTGACAACATTAGTTTTGAACGGAAGCGCGAAATACTCGTAATTATTGCTGCGATCGACGATGTGAAGGCTTTTCGTACCATCGAGCGGTTTGTAAAAGAAAGTTCGGGGGAAATTTACCAATGGGCAGTTCTTGCGATGCAGGAAAGCCGGATGTTATTGCAAAGCTCACTGCTCGATGAGCAGCAGGTTTTTATTTCAACCGGGCTGGGGGGTAAAGGTCAGAAATTGAGGTATTATGTGGTTTTTATTAATAAAAAGCCCGATGGAATGCTGAATCGGACACAGCAAAAATTATTAAAAGATGAATTGCTTACCGAGCTAAAGTCGAACGATGGGGAATTTGAAACCATTGATTTTACTGAAGGTTTCTCCACCGCCTTAGTAATGCTGCCTTTGCAAACCGATTTAAAGAATGTTTTCAGAAATATTATTGAGGAGTGTAATCAATATGGTGATTTTCTGAACGATGATATGATTTTAACCAATGTAAAAATGTTATCGCGAAGTGAAATTACTGAAATGTTGCAGAGCGGTCAGGTTTCAGATTTTGAAGACGCCGAGGAGTGGAATGAAATGGATGACGACGACGAAGATTAGTAACAGAAATTTGCTTTTATATCATCTTCGATAAAATTTACGCCTATCAGATTTTATTTGCAAAAAGTATTATATTTGCACCGCTTTTAAAGCAAACAGTAAATGGCCCTGTAGCTTAATGGATAGAGCATCTGACTACGGATCAGAAGGTTGGGGGTTCGAGTCTCTCCAGGGTCACAAAAAAAGCCGCTTTTAGCGGCTTTTTTTATTTTCCATGAATTTTATTTATTCGGTTACTCAATTTTCAACAAAGTTTTGTCGAATCCTTCAAATAATATCTCGCGTTTGTTTTTGTCGTATTTAGAAAATCCACGGTCGATAATTGTAAAATTCGACGGTTTAACAGCACTTTTTGCAGCAAGTATTTCTACTCCGGTAATGTTTTCGATGGTTTTCTTTAACATAGTTTCTTCTTTGCTACCCAACGGGATGGTCGAAAGAAGATCGTCTTCAACAGCAATGTCAGGTGCAAAACCCTCTTTGAAATCTGTAACACCCTGCGAATTGGCATATTTTAGTATAATTGGCTGAACACCCCAGTTGTCAATTTCCTTGTAATAGCTTATACTTTCGTAAAAATCTTCTGGTTTCAAAGTAATTGAGGCTGTGTATTTTCCATAGGTGGTTTCGCCAACTGTAGTTACACTCATGTATGGTTTTAATCCGGTAATCGTGAGTTCTGATGCCGATGCAGTTCCCTGTCCGGTTATCACCCAGAGTTTGTTTAGACCCATTTTATATGGTACAGTATCAACAAAATTTATCCCCAATTGTTCTGTTGCATTTTCACTTTGCCAGTATGCCTGGTATTTATCATTCCACTGAAATTTTACCAGTGTTTTTTGTCCGTTAACCACATCTATTGGCGCTAATGAACTGCAAAGATGTTGTGCTGCAGTGGTTGTTCCACCCGGATTATAGCGTAAATCGAGAATAACATCGGTAACCTGGTTATCCATAAAGTGTTGGATGACCGAATCGAGGCTTGTATTGTAGTTGCCAATATATTGCGCATAAAACAAGTATCCGATTTTTTTCCCGCCGTGCTCAATAATGTTTGTAAACTGAACTGGATTAAGATTTAATTCAAGAGCGGTCATGGATGCTGTTTTTGAATTAACAATTCCGGTGTTTTCCATGTATTGACCAAACTCACAATTAAGTGAAGTACTGGTTAAAAGCTCCATGTAATTATCTATTGTAATGTCTGCCCCATTCAATTTGTGAATAATGTCCCCACGTTTAAATCCGGCAAGCGCTGCAGGAGTATTAGGATAAACAAATTCTACAAGTCCAACAATTTTAACCATTTGTTGATCGGCATAGGAGAAAGTCAATGACCATCCATATGAAGTTTCTTTGCCCTCAAAACTTCCTT
>DPCJ01000192.1 GCA_003516705.1 Prolixibacteraceae bacterium
GTGCCGGGGATTTTTGTATTCCATGCAATATTGCTGCCGGTTTCGGCATTCCAGGTTTCGGGCAGATTGGCGTTTTCGAGCACACCACTGGCATAATTTCCGCGGTACATAAACCATTGTTTTTTCAGGTCGGTATTTTGGGCAACAACTGATTGTATGAATATGAACGTGAAAACTGTAAGTAGTAAACTGGTTTTTTGCATGGAAAATCGGTTTTAAATTGATTGTCCGAAAATTAGTAAAAAAGCAATCCATCAGTTTAATCCTATTGTTTTTGTTAAAATATTTTCGATTCATAAAAAATCAATTTCACATTTCAATGGCAATCGATTTTGTGATAATTTTCCGCCCCGTATTTTCATTTCAGGGTTTAAAAGTTAAAATAATGAATATTGAAGTTTCAGCAATAAAATTAAGAAGGATAGAGTTGACAGATGTTCCGCTGCTGGTTGATTACCGTTTGAAATATCTTATTGAATTGCAGGGAGAGCAGGTAGTGCAGAACACTGAAACCACAAGAGAAGGACTTGAAAATTATTTCAGAAATGCCATCAAACAAAACAGGTTTTTTGCTTTTGCAGCAGAAACTGATGGGGTAGTAGTGAGTTTCGGCGGAATGGTTGTGAAGGAAATTCCGGGCGATTTCAGTTGTTCCACATACCTCGAAGGAGATATTTTGAATATGTACACGGTGCCTGCCGCCCGGCGAAAAGGAATTTCGCAACTGATACTGAATGCCTTGCTAAAAGAAGCGGTGACGCTGGGAATAAGCAAAGTGGCGCTGCATACTTCGAAAGACGGCGAACATCTTTACCGCAAAAATGGTTTTGCTGAACCTGTTTACCCTTATCTCGAACTAGTTATAAAGCCTGAAAATTTCACACACTGAAAAGACTTTTTGTGTTTAATTTTGGCCTTAAAAATACCGGGCAAAAAAAAGACCAGCAGCCCGAAACAGGTCATACTGGTCTTTGTAATATCTATCTGTCAACAATTATTTTACAAACGAAGCTTTGTTGAGGTAATCGAAGCACTGTTTAACTCCCTCAAATTGAGTCATTCCGGTTTTAATCCCTTCAATTTCAACATAGAATTCATCAAGGCCGTTTTTGTAGGCGCGATTGAAAATATTTTCGAAGTTCATCATCCCCGACTGGCCAAGTACCGAGCGGTCTTTAATATGCAAAACAGGGAAACGGCCTGCATATTTATCGAAATAATCGAGCGGGTCCTGCTGGCCCATCACTGTCCAGTACACATCCATTTCGAAGAAAACAAGTTTTGGATCGGTGCCGTTGAGTAGCAAATCGTAAACAATATCGCCTGCTTGTGACCACGGATTTGTGGCTTTTTCTTTGTCTTCGGGTTTTACTACACGTTTAAATTCACCGCTGTGGTTGTGGTATCCCCATTTAATTCCGGCTGCTTTGGCAATTTCTCCTGCTTTGTTAAACACTTCGCAAACAATGGCAGCATCTTCATGCGAGTCAATTGTTGGCATTCCTGGTTGAACAAGTGTAATTACACCAAGTTTGGCATGGTCGTCAACGGCTTTTTTCCAGAATTCGGCAACTTCAGCTTTATTTTCGGCAGTGTATTTTCTCACCGGCGGGTTCACGTGCGAACCTGTAATTTTAAGTCCGGCATCAGCAGCAATTTTTTTAAAGTCAGCAACTTCGCTGCCATAGAATTTGCCTCCGCCATATCCTGCCAGCTCAGCGGTTTTATAACCAATTTCAGCTACTTTTTTTAATCCTGCGGGAACGTCGGCAGAAAGCTCGCGACCCAATGAATACAGTTGTAATCCTATACTTTTTCCACCAGCTTTGGCATTCGATACGGCTGCCTGTAGCGGGTTTACCGAGCCTGCAACAACTCCTCCAACGGTTAATAAACCTAGTTTTTTCAGAAAATCTCTTTTAGTTTCCATAAGTATTTTTTAAGTGTGATTATAATTTTGATTTATAAAATGCTTTAGATATCTCTTCTTTTCAATCGTTTAACTGTATGTTTTTTATTTTTCAAAGCCTGATTTATTCTTCATATAGTCAGTGATTTGTGGAGTGAGATCATTTAAGTCGTGATATATCACCAGTTCGATTTGTGCACAACCGGCAATCATCGCCGATAATTTTTTCCCGGTTCCGGGGCGGTGCAAACACAGAATTTTTTTCCCTGATTCAACCGCCCTTCCGATTTCGTAACCAACGCCCAGCGAAACCTGGGTAACTTCGGCTACAACCAAATCGCACGATTGCAGCCAGGCCAGGTCGCGATTGTGAATAAACCGGTCGGTTGGCCCGTCGTCCCCGGCATCCGTCAGGTTGGGGTCGCCGATATGCTCTGTCAGTACTTCACCAAATTCTTGCAGAAATACAATAATTTCTTGGTAAAGCGCTGCATCTTCCCTGCCTCCCCTGATCGACCCTGCAAAATAAATCCTCATTTTTTGAACGAGCTGGTTTTAAAATAGTGGTTTAGAATTTTCAGCCTGAAAAATAAACATATTCGACCAAATTTTCGTATTTCAGCCTGAATTAAAACGTGTGACATGAATAAAATTTTGTTCTGGCTGCCAAGAATTCTGATGATTCTGTTTATTCTTTTCATCAGCTTGTTTGCCCTCGATTCATTTGATGGTGATGAAAGCCTGATGCGCAAAATCGGAGGATTCCTGATTCACCTCATTCCAACATACATTTTGATTATCTTGCTCGTTGTATCGTGGAAATGGGAATGGATTGGAGGAATTGCCTTCTTTCTTCTGGGTATTTTTTACATTGTATGGGTTTGGGGCAAATTCCCGCTGAGTGTTTATTTTGGAATTTCAGGGCCGCTTTTCGTAATCAGTGCTTTGTTTTTTGTGAATTGGTTCAGACGGAAGAAAAACCTGCCTGAAGCGATGGCTTAAAAAACAAAGAGGAAGCAAAAACTTCCTCTTTGTTTTTTATTGTTTTACAGCATGTTTACTTGGCTGAAATAACCTTGCCCGGAGTAAAGTTGGCTGCATATGCAGCTGGCGAATTTAATTCGTCAATTGCCTTTTTCACACCTTTGTCATCTTTCAACGCTGCGCGGATGGCGCCTTTCTGGTAGTAATAGCGCGAAATAATTTCATCTTTTAACAACTCTTTCACCTCGTCGCTAAACTGTTCTGCATCTTTGTCGAAGTTGGGTTCAAGCTTTGCTTTCAACGCTTCAAATTCTTTTTCAGCGAGGCCGTAATATTTTTCACGTTGAGCCATTTTTACGAGTTCGTTCAGCTCGTTTTGCGATTCTGATTCGTATTTAAAGTTATTCTCTTTGGCAAAGGCAATGAATTTTTTATAGGTTTCGTCAGATACGGTGAATTCTTCAGGCGATGCAATTGTTGGGTTTTCAACGGCAAAACGTGTGGCAAAATCGAAAATCAGGAACTGGTTGATGAGCTCAATACTGAGGCTACTCACCATTTCGCTTTCGAATTTTAAATCGGGTGCAACACCCCCGCCATCATAAACTTTCCGGCCTTTTTTTGTTTTGAATTCGGTAATCAGCGAATCAGGTACATTGCCCACGCTGCCGTCTTCGTTGCGGTGCGAGTAGTCGAGCGCCTGAATACAGCGCCCACTCGGGATGTAATATTTTGCCGTGGTCACTTTTAATTTTGTATTGTAGCTCAGGTCGCGGGTGGTTTGCACAAGCCCTTTCCCAAAAGTGCGTGAGCCAACCACAATGCCACGGTCGAGGTCCTGAATGGCTCCTGCAACAATTTCTGATGCCGACGCCGAACCGCTGTTCACCAAAACCGCAATTCGGATGGTGGTATCAAGCGGGGTGGCCATTGCTTTGTAAACCTTGTCCCACTGTGTTACTTTTCCTTTTGTACTTACTATTTCAGAACCTTTCGGAACAAAAATATTAACGATGTCAACAGCTTCATTCAGTAATCCACCCGGGTTGCTGCGCAAATCAAGAATCAAAGCCTGCGGATTATTTTTCTTTAACTCGGTAAAAGCACTTTTAACTTCCAGCGCACAGTTGTCGGTAAAATTCGAAAGCCTGATGTAAGCCGTGTTGTTTTCAAGCATCCCGAAATACGGAACAGCGGGTATTGATATTTTTTCACGCACCACATCCACAGTTACAGGTTTTTTCTCACCAAAACGTTCGTATTTTATTTTAACGGGTTTGTTGGCCGGGCCTTTCAGCAGGTTACTCACATCTTCGGTATTCATGTTTGCTGTGGCTTTTCCTTCAACTTCGAGCAAAACATCGCCAGCTTTTAAACCGAATTTCTGTGCCGGAAACCCTTCGTAGGGTTCGGCAATTACAATTTTGTCTTTTTGCTTGCTGATTAAAGCGCCGATTCCGGCATACTCGCCGGTGGTCATAAATCTGAAGTCCTCCATCTGGTCTTCAGCTATATAGCTTGTATAAGGGTCGAGCGATTCAAGCATTTCGTCGATACTGGTTTTTACCAGCTTGTTCGGGTTCACATCGTCAACATAGAAAAGGTTGAGTTCGCGAAATAAGGTGTAATAAATGTCGAGGTTTTTAGCCACCTCAAAATTCTTTTCATCGCGCGAAAAACCAAAAATGCCAAGTGCAATAACCGCTACCAGCGAAATCCCGATTAAAATCTTCTTTCTGTTCATCTTTCTTTTTGTTTAAACTGAGTCAATTTCAGTGCTTATTTCTTTAAAAACGCCAAATGTATAAAATCCAATATATCAGTATGTCGTATTTTGAATATGTTACGTTAATTTTTATTAAACACCTGAGTTCACAAAAAGTTAAACTGAAGATGTTCCCGCAATTTCATTGGTTTACCGGTAAACAAAAACAGTTCAGCGAAAAAATGTAAAGTTCTGCACCCGATGTTTTACTTTTGGTATAACTGTTTAATACTAAATCAGAAAAAATTATGAAAAAGCTTGTTATTATCCTGGTGACCCTTTTTGCGGGAAGCATTTTTACTTCGTGTATTTTGAACACGGAAAAAGGGAATGGTAATGTAAAAGAAGAAGTACGCGATTGCAGCAAGTTTGATGCGATTTCGGTATCGCGGGGAATGAACGTGTATGTTTCTCAGGGACCTGAAACCCGCGTGGTTGTGGTGGCCGATGAAAATTTGCTTGATTACATTGAAACCGATGTTGACGACAGAACCTTAAAAATAACCTGTACAAAAGGAATTCAGAAAGCCACATCAAAAAAGGTGATGGTTACGGTGCCCAATCTTGAAATGGTAAAAGCAACTGCCGGCAGCAATTTTTTCACCGAAACTCCTGTGAAGGTTAGCATGATTGAAATCAAGGCTTCTGCCGGCAGCAACATTCATTTCAATATGGAAGAGGGTGAAGCTGATGTTTCGGCATCTGCCGGTTCGAATGTGTTCCTCAGCGGGAATACAAAATCGATGGAAGCAAAGGCCAGTTCGGGTTCAAATATAAAAGCAGGCGAATTGCAGGCGGGAAATGTGGAAGCGAGAGTCAGCAGCGGCGCCAATGTGTGGCTGAATGTTACAGGCAATCTTAGCGCCCGGGCCTCAAGCGGAGGAAACATTTTTTATACCGGCACACCTTCACAAACAGATATCAATAAATCGTCGGGCGGAAATGTGATTAAAAACTGACGGAACTGTAACTATTCAGTTTTTACGGCGTCATTCATAAAAATTAACCAGATAAATAGAAAACAATGAAACAAATTTCACTCTTTTTTGCAGCGCTTGTCATCGGTTTTGCAGCGCTGGCGGGGAACACTGACAAAACCGAAACCCGTAATGTGAGTAATTTCAAAGGTGTCGATGTTTCTGCGGGCATCGATTTGTATATTACCATGGGCGAAACCGAATCGGTTAAAATTGTTGCCGACGACGATATTATTGATAGAATAATTACCGAGGTAAACGATGGCGTACTTCGTATTTATGTGAAACAAAACAACTGGTTTAACTGGACCGGCAACGAAACGCGCAAAGCGTATGTTACCATTAAAGAATTAAATAAAATTGAAGCCTCTTCAGGGTCGGATGTGCAATCGGAAAACACATTGAAAGGCGAAGAATTGAAAATAAGAGTGAGTAGCGGCGCCGATGTGAATGTGGATGTGTATTACAAAGACCTCGATGTGGATACAAGCAGCGGGTCGGATGCAAAACTTACAGGGAAAGTTAAAAACCTGAAAGCCAACTCAAGCAGTGGCAGCGATATCAATGCCGGCGACCTCGAAAGCGTGGTTTGCAATGCTAACGCCAGCAGCGGGTCGGATGTTACTGTAAATGTTTCGGGCGAGTTGCGTGCAACTGCCAGCAGTGGAGCCGATGTAAATTATTATGGCAATCCATCGGTAAAAGATATTGATGAATCAAGCGGCGGCGATGTGTCGCGCAAATAGTCAGGATTAGAAGTTTACAGCGATCAGAAAAGGCGGATTTTTCCGTCTTTTTTGTTAATACAGGGTAAAAAACAATCTTTTGGTGAGCTTGCAATTTCAAAAAACTTAAATTTGCGACGTGCCTGAATTTTGAGAAGGCTTTGATTACAAATTTTTTAGAGATGGAATTACTGGTATTGTTGTTTCTGACCAATTTTATACGAACCCTTGTTATTATCGTGGTGATTTACTACGCATTTCGGTTTATTTCGAGGTATGTTTTTCCGCTTCTGCTCGACAAGGGAATTAAAAACATGCAAAACAAAGTGTATGAACAACAACGCCAAAGTCAGCGCGCCACAAGACAGCCCGGCGATGTAACTGTGGAAAACAACAACCGGCAGGGGCGCTCAATGAATCAGAATAAAGGCGAATACGTCGATTTTGAAGAGGTGGAATAACCCTGGTAATTATTTTCGCTCCCGCACTTCCTTAGCATCAACAAGCTTATACAATTTGTCGGCACGGCGCAGTTTTTCATCGATTTTTACCGAAATGCGTTCTCCTTTTTTGCCTTCGTCAACCGGCAAAAGTTCAACTCTTATTTCCTGAACCGTGGTTTCAACAACACCAGTAGTAGGGCCAGAAACAACAATTTCGTCGCCCACTTTCAGGTTCGAGGTTTCGAGTTTAAATTCGGCAACGCCAATGTTTGCAAAGTAATTGGTGCATTTGCCCACATACAGTTTACGTTTGGTGGCCAGTGAACCATAGTTTTTGCTCCACTCGCCTAACCGCTGCCCAAGGTAATAGCCGTCCCAGAAACCGCGGTTAAACACGGTGCTCAGTCTGGCGTTCCAGTCTTCCACTTTTTCTTCAGTAAATGTGCTGTCGAGGTAGGCTTCAACAGCCTCGCGGTAACAAGCCACGGTTGTTTTTACATATTCGGCTGAACGGGCGCGCCCTTCAATTTTTAAAACCGAAACCCCGGCATCAAGTATTTTATTCAGAAAATGGATTGTTTTCAGGTCTTTGGGCGACATGATATATTCATTGTCGATTTCAATTTCAGCGCCGGTTTCCTTGTCGGTAACCGTGTAGGCGCGACGGCAGGTTTGCAGACACGCGCCGCGGTTTGCCGACGAGTTCATCTCGTGTAAACTGAGGTAACACTTTCCACTGGTAGCCATGCACAGCGCGCCGTGTACAAACATTTCAATCTGAATCAGTCTGCCCGACGGGCCTTTAATCTGCTCGCGCTTAATCTGGTCGCTGATTTCCCAAACCCTGCCCAGATTCATTTCGCGGGCCAGCACCACCACATCGGCAAACATCGAATAAAACTTTACTGCTTCAATGTTGGTGATGTTTACCTGGGTTGAAATGTGAACTTCCAAACCAATGGAGCGCGCAAACTGAATCACCGAAACATCGGCAGCTATCACCGCCGAGACACCCGCATCTTTTGCCGCCTGCACCACCTGGTGCATCAGTTGCATTTCGCCATCGAAAATCTCGACATTGAGCGTGAGGTAGGTTTTAACGTTGTTTTTTGAGGCGATGCTTACAATTTTACGCAAATCGTCTAAAGTAAAATTGTTGGCCGACCGCGACCGCATATTCAAATGCTCAACACCAAAATACACCGAACCTGCACCGCCCTGAATAGCCGCCATCAGCGATTCGTACGAACCCACCGGCGCCATAATTTCTATTGCTCTTTGCTCCATTGAAAACCTCATTTTAGGTTGGCAAAGTTAAACTATTTTGAAACATTGGTATTGGCAAACCAAGCACTAACCACTGCAGCTTTTCAATCTACTGACATGATGCATGGCAGGAATCGCGACCCCCGGGCTAAAGCACCGGGGCTATTCAGAGAGAGGTTTGAATAGTCTGGCGCTTCATAAATTGTCTGTTTTTAAATTGCCCCGCACTTCACAAATTGTTGCTGGTTGTTTTGAACAGCCCCGGTATTTCCCAAATGGTTGTTGGTTTTTTTTAATTGCCCCGGTGCTTTAGCCCGGGGATTGATGCACTCCCAAAAACCTGTAAGTTGTTTGAAACACCGGCGTTGGCACAACCCTGAAACCTACGGAAATATTGCCGTCAGCTTTAGCTGACGGTTGAAATAATGCGACGAAGACATGGCTTTAGCCACATTTTAGTTTGAATTTCAGCTGTTTTGTTGAGCAAACCACGCGATAAAAAATCGCGCGGCAGCGAGGTAGTTCAACATATAATAATCGCCGGGTGCTGCACACCGCTCATATTCCTATTTATTGTAAGCCGTTTTTTATTCTATTTATCTCTTTTTTCAATCCCATTTCTTGCTCCCTCTGGAATATTTTTTTCGTAAAATTCTTGAATCTTTTTAGGCTGACTGATAAGTACTTCACAGATAACATTGACGAATCCAAATAATGCATATGCAATTTCAATTTTATCATTTAAATCAATTGTCCCTGGATGAACGGCATTGTTGCCAATTACACGAACACTGTCAAGTGCTTGTTGCATTGTTTTTGGTAATCCTTTTTTTACCAGACTTGCAATATCATCGTTTATATTTTTCCCATTTTCTCCTAAGTGAATACATAATTTCTGAATCGCTAGTCTCAGTAATGCTGCTGCTCCACGTGGAGAAATATTAACAATATCTTTTGCTTCGTTATAGTCCTTTTTGATATTTTCAGGCAAATCAGGATTTGCCATCTCAACATTACCTGTTAATGGATACACCATTTTGTCATTAATCCATAATGATATATTCTTACAATGACTACACTTTGCAATCCAAGTATTTTGTAAAGTGAAGTGGGTACCACCCTTTTGTCCATTGGGTAATAAACCTGAATAATGACAATTGATAGTCCCTGACCAAGTTTGCTCTGCTAATACTCCACATTGTGGACAGTGAAAGGATGCTTCTCTTACAACTGGTGCAACATGTTTATTCATAATCTATTATTTTGTTATATCGACTTTATGAGTCCGTCAATCACATTTTGATTTATTTTAAAACAGGGCTTGTAATTAAAACCCATGTTATCCATTTGTTCGACTGATGCTACTATTGTTCCTCTACCTTTTCCAAATTGATTTATTATCTGATTCTTAAGTGAAGATGGAACTTTACCGAAATACATAGTTCTAAAAATTGAATTGTCGATAATTAAACCAGGAATTTCAACCCAACAGTGTCCATCCCAAATTTCATTAATTTCTTTTTTATTTGTTGAATATGGAATTGAAGATTTACAATTGAAAATTCTCTTTTCAAAATAATCCAAATGACCTGAAATCACAACAACTGGAATATCTGAATTATCATAGATAACTGCTCCTAATAGCGCACTTAGTTGTGCACAATTAAAAGCTTTTTGAGGTATTTTACGTAAAACACCAATATTAACTTCTCGAATGAATTCGATATCATCGGTCGTTAGATTATAAGAATTGAAAACTTCAATTTCTTTTTTATCCAATATGTCTATTAATCTATTTGTCTGTATCATTCAAATTGGTGCTAACGTATTTGTATCCCAATTAGTTGGGTTATTTCTCTATTGTCAAGTACATTTCCATGCCCAATTCGGTTGTGGAAATGTAGTTTTTTGCTAAAGTAGTTCATCCAGCGGATTTTTAAAGTTCTTAAAATTGTGTTCCGAAAATTTTAGCTTTACCTGAGGCTTATTGTTCAAGCGGTTTCTGTTTTTGGTTTCGGTTTTAAAAGTAAAAATAATCGGGCAATAAATAAACCAACCCTGAAAATTTTAACCGGCAAAAATGGAGGTTGTGTACTCATTACATTGGTTCCCCAACCAAAAAGTGAAGGCGTGTACTCAGTACATTGGTCGCCCAATCAAAAAGTGAGGCAATGTACTCAGTACATTGGTCGCCCAAGCAAAAAGTGGAGGCGTGTAAGTACTGATTTTGTTTGCCCAAACAAAAAGGGAGTCATGTAAGTACTGATTTTGCTTCCCCAAACGATGGGTGGAGCCGTGTAAGTACTTACTTTATTCCAACAAATAAAAAGTGGAGCCGTGTAAGTACTGATTTTGCTTCCCCAATCAAAAACCGGGATAAAATAAGTACTGATATTAATCCACCAGGGATTTGAGCCGTGTAAGTACTTACTTTATCATTTGAGCTTTCCTCTCGATTTTTAAAATACACAAATATGCTTTATAACATAAAAACTTCTATTGAACAATATCATTATTTGCCTTAACTTGTTGGCAATAAACGCTACCAAAGCCACTGATATGAGGAAAAACCCATTACAGCAGCCAATGGTAACCAATGTCAAACAACAAAAAATTAACAAATCATGATTCAAAAACTGATTCCATCGAGCCGCGTCACGGAGGTGAACGACGTGGCTACCCAATCGTCGGGTGCATTCGGTGAGTCGGGCGTAACCGACCCTTATCTAACCACTACCTTTGGCAGCCTCGATGCTGCAAACCTCACACTTTCGCTGGCCATCAAACGGTCGAAAGCTGAAAGCGTCCTTGAAGAAAAAGACGAAGTACGCGACAATGGCGTGCGCGCGCTGTACTATCTGCTCAATGGTTTTTTGTATCACCCTGCGCAAGAAATCAAAGATGCTGCCCGACTGCTGATGGACCTCTTTGATAACTACGGACTAACCATTGTTGGCGAAAGCTATACCACCGAGTCGTCGCTGATTGACTCGCTGCTGCTCGACCTGGCAAAACCAAAATATGCCGAAGCCATTGCCACCCTTTCGGGCTGCACTGACCTGATTGCGCAACTGCAAACCGCTGAAGACGATTTCGAACAGGCACGCATTGCCTACGAAACCGAAAAAGCCAAAGAAGGGATGGTAAGCAATGCCACCCTTGTTAAAAAAGAGGTTCTGACCATACTCAACGATAAAATTGTGGTGTACCTCAGGGGAATGGAACAGGCTAACCCGGCAATCTATGGTGTTTTAGTGGCTACTGTTGCACAAATTATTGCCGATACCAACGAACAAGTAAAAAAACGGCAACAAAAACCGGATGTTACACCGGGAAAACCGGATTAATACTGAAAATCTCCTGAAGGAGGAGTTTTTTATGTAGGGATAAAAAAGGAAGGGTAACGGGCTTTGGCATTTGGGCTGAAGCCCGTTTTTTGTTTTCACTAACCGGTTGCTGTAGCCAACGAATGGTTCGGGGTAATAAACAAAGCCGGTGCCCTGAACCACGGGCAGTGGTATTGAAGGTGCACCAACCCCGGGTTGAAACCCGGGGTTATTCAAATTCAAGTCCTCCGGACTTTTGGCCTGAATTACTTCTCGGACAAAGGAACTGTTCTGTTTTTTAAAGAACCGTTCCCTAAGTGTCATCCCGGTACGGGATAGATTATAGCAGCACGTTGTAATCCCCGCCAAACCTTTAAATGCAAAAGACGCAAAGCCAGTGCCCTGAACCACGGGCAGGGGTATTGAAGGTGCACCAACCCCGGGTTGAAACCCGGGGTTATTCAAATTCAAGTCCTCCGGACTTTTGGCCTGAATTACTTCTCGGACAAAGGAACTGTTCTATTTTTTAAAGAACCGTTCCCTAAGTGTCATCCCGGTACGGGATAGATTATAGTAGAAAGTAGTTCCAAAGGAAACCCGGTAGGTAGTTCAGGGCGGTTGACCCCCCAGCCCCCAAAGGGGGAGTTTTGGACGGCATTTATGACTAACACCGGCTTTCAAGCCGGGGGTCAATTTGCCCGAATAGAACCCTGCAGGTAGTTTGAAACACCGGCGCTGGCAACCGGTTTCATCATTACAGCCTGTAATATGAATACACCATCATCAGGCTTTTCAGCCCGATGATGGTGATCAAAATAATTATAAAAGTGATTATGAAATATGCGTTAAGCAGGAACAGAAAGCTGCAATAAGAGCGATTCCGTTACACAAACTTCTCCCTTTTCTGCAGGTTGTACAATCCGTACAAAATAAACACAAGCATGCTCACGCCAAGGAAAATCCGGTTTTTGAAAATAATTCCCTGCCAGATGACCTGGTTCATGTTGTTCGGAATCTCAAACGGGTTCAGAAAAACATTCCACTGCGTGCGTTCCACAGCTTCGGTTAAAATAATCAGCGCCACGCCAATCAGCACCATTACCACGGCAGTTCCATTTCCGTTTTTAATTATGGTTGAAAACATAAATGCCATTGACCCTAAAAAAACAATGGGATACATGAGCTGGTAAGCCATTTCGGTAATGTTTACACTGTAAAGCAATACCGATGAGATTCCGGTAAAAAGAATGAGGATGAGGAAAATCAGGACGTAAATCATGATTAACCGAACCAGCCACACTTTGTACCTGTAGTTGGGAATTCCGAAAAGGATTTCGAGCATCCGCGAGTCGTCGTCGTTTTGAATACCAAAGGCTGAAGGATAAAAAATGAGCAGTATCCCCGGGAAAATCAGCAGGTTGTAAATGGCTCCGTCGTCGATGGTGTTGCCTTCCAAAACCGATTGAATGGCAAAAAACACAAAAAAAGCAAATGCCGACAGCAGGAACCAGATAAAACGGTTCGCGAAAATGATTTTGAGGTTGTATCTGATCATTCTTGTCAGAACAATCAGTGAATTTCTGAAATCTGATGATTTACTCATTTCGGGTTGGTTTTACAAAGTCTTTTAATAAACACAGGTAAGCATCTTCGAGGTGCGGCGAAACGCTCACTGCATCTTCA
The DNA here is from genome assembly GCA_003516705.1 of Prolixibacteraceae bacterium. Lineage (GTDB taxonomy): Bacteria > Bacteroidota > Bacteroidia > Bacteroidales > Prolixibacteraceae > Draconibacterium. Next base: position 13,079 of record DPCJ01000192.1, read on the forward strand.
TGTGGTTTTTCCATTGAAAGTACGCGTACCCTGATGTTTTCGCCATCGCGCATGTGATGAACAATGAGTTTTTTGTCGGCAATATTGTCGAAATCTTTTGCCGGAATGGTAAACTGCCAAACAAAACCGTTGCCCATATTTACCATGTCGGTGGGTGTGCCGAAATATTTCAGGTCGCCGCGGTTTATTACAGCCACCTGGTTACACGAGCTCGAAATGTCTTCGATAATGTGGGTCGAGAAAATCACGATTCGTTCGCGGCTGAGTTCAACCAGCAGGTTACGGAACCGGATGCGTTCACGCGGGTCGAGACCGGCAGTTGGCTCGTCAACCACGAGAATTCGCGGAAGGTTGAGCAGAATCTGTGCAATCCCGATACGTTGTTTCATCCCGCCCGAGAACGAACCGATTTTGTCGTTACGGCGGTCGAACATGTGAACGCTTTTTAACACATAATCAATCCGTTCGTCGCGTGTTTTCTGGTCCTTTATTCCTTTCAGAATGGCCTGGTAATCGAGAAACTCCCAGGCACTCATGTTTTCGTAAGTACCAAAAGCCTGTGGCAGGTAGCCAATCAAACCCTGTAATTCCTCGCGGTATTTCTGGGTGTCGAGTCCGTTAATCCATATTTTGCCATAGCTCTGTTCCAGTATTCCGCAGATAATACGCATCATGGTCGATTTTCCTGCGCCGTTTGGCCCAAGCAATCCGAACATCCCGGTATTAATTTCCAGCGAAACTCCGTTCAGCGCCCTGAAAGGTTTTTTGCGTTTGCCAATTACAGGTATTTGCCTTACCATATTAAAATACCCGCGGCGTAATCCGCTGAACCGTCCCTGGATACGTGCAATGTTCAAATCTTTTCTGTGAATGTATTCGCCCGAGCTGTAAATTACAAGCAGTAAAAACCAGATAATACCTACAAAAATAAGCATCCCAAGGTTATCCCAGCGGAAGAAAAATACAGTAAGGAAAATCAGCGGAGTTATCCAGTAAACGATGTTTTTAAGCCAATTGTTAATTTTCAGGAAGCGCGGTTTTTGTGTGGCTTCGTATTTATTCTGTAAAACCTGGCTCACAGGAACCATGAGCAGGAACAGGAAGAAATAAATGAAGTGAGAGAACACCCACATCCAGAAATTACTTTCGACAAAGAAAAAGGTGAAATATACAAGGAATCCGAACAGTGGCAGTTGCCATATGAGGTCGTTAAAATCGCGGGCTTTTTTGTAGTCTTTCGTCAATCCTGCGCGCTCCCTGATTTTTAAGCCCGATTTCCACTCGCGCATAAAACGGCTGTCGCGGTCGTACACTTTTACCAGTTTGCGTACTTCAATTTTTATCGGTT
>DPCJ01000048.1 GCA_003516705.1 Prolixibacteraceae bacterium
GTCATTTCGGGCAGGGTAAAATTGGTGTAAACGGCAGGAGTTTCGGTATCAAGCGACTTGGCGGGCGAAATTACAATCAGCATTTTTGTGGTTTTTAAATTCTGTGTAATAATAACAGGGTTTTGGTAAAAGTGTTGAACGTGAAACGGAGATTATGATTTCCCGGAATTATGGNNAAAGCTTTTCAACTTCGGCTAAATCCAGCCGCAGCATCCGGTTGTTTACAACACGGGTGGCAAAATTATCGGAATAACCTGCTTTTACAAGATAGCTGAAGGGTTTATCAATGCCCCTTGCCTTAAAAATACGCGTGAAGTTAAATCTTAGCATAATCTGGTTGTTTATTTGCGTGTTACTACTCCTGATATTAATTAACAAGTCGTTTTTTTTAACAAATTATCCGTTCGTATTTCAAACAGACCCGTTTACTTGCAAGAGTAAGTCGTTTTATCTAAATTTAATCTCGTTTATTACAAAAATTAAATCGTTTACTCTGACATTACAATCGTTTTCTCTCACAATGAAGTCGTTTATTACGAAAATGAAGGATGCGTTATTTGCATAAAACAGTATGCTATTTGAATCTTACCCCTTGTTGAATAAGCCTGTTTACAATCCTTTGACCATTTTGTGCTGACGCTGACGGCGGTGGTATGCGACACCGGGGAAAACGAAGCTCAAAATTATCAATCCGTAAGAACCATTCCAACGAGCGATGCGCTTGTTATATCACTTAAATCCCAATGTTTTATGACCGCGTATGGTATGCAGCCTTTTATTTTTCAAGCAAAGAAGTAATCTCTGATTTGAGCTTTGGCAAATGGTTTATTACAATACTCCAAATTAAATCATCTGAAATCTTATCATAACCATGAGCAATTCGATTTCTTGTTCCAATTATTTTTTGTGCGTTTTCGATATTGAAGTTAACATCCTTCTTTAGTATCCTGTTAACAGCCTCACCAATTATCTCAAAATTTCGTTCAACAGCACGTTTGGTTTTTATATCCTTTGAATAGTCTTCAAATCTTTTGGGCTTATCATCAAAATAACTTTCAATCTCAGAAACTGATTGAAGAATGTCGTACAGCCAGGTCTTTATATCGCTATCCATATATAAGTTGCTTTGATGAATCTATCGATTGTCGTAAGTATGGATTTTTTATTGCTTTATCCTCAAGCAAATCAACCTCCCGCTTAAACAGGCTCTCCAACGAAAACTTCAGGTCAAAATAATTATCGGCATAATCATATAAATCAATATCCTGAAAATCAACAATAAAATCTATATCGCTATCATTTTTGAATCTGCCTGTTAAAACTGATCCAAAAACGAACAATCTGCCAACCTTATGTTTTGTGCAGAGGTCCCGGATTTTATCTATATTTCTTTCTATCAAATCCATAAAGCAAATATAATCAAATTGGCTAAAGCCAGCAAGTTGGCATTTTTCAAGGTTACACACAACGCTGGAAGCTGATTTTCAATTCCTGTCAATCCCGATGAACACCGCGGGCGGAAAGATGCACGCCGCTTACTATAAGGTAACCAAGTGAACCAACTTACGCACACCCACGGACAGCAACGGCTTATACACGCCGTTAGCTGTTTTTTTTCCTTAAATTCTATTATAAGTATTTTCTAACAATTCTAATTTTTCGAAGCAGGCTACTTGTAATCCAGCTCAATGAAAGTGCAACAATGAAGGTTACAACAAATTTGGTTATTGCAGAAATGTTTACATTCAGCAATAAAAATTGACACCAAATAACAAAAACATAGTGGACAAAATAAATCAAATAAGCATTTTCTGACAAGGAGTTTAACCAAGTTTCCCCAGTTTTTACGAATTTCCTAAAGACCGTAAGAAAAGCAATGCAACTTAATATACATGAAGCTATATAAAATGAATAATAAATCAACCAACCGGTAAATTCAGTCAAGATATTGTTCTTTTCCAGTAGAATTAGTGGTTTCCCAATAATGGTTACAACAATAAAAACCAACAATGAAAACAGAATCCAGAGCCGCCAGTTTTTCACTATGGCCGACTGAGTTGAAAATAATTCATTATTGAAATCTGTTTCACCAATCAAAAATCCGAGTGTGAAAAATCCAAAATATAAGAATATTCTGCTAAGCTGAAAATCGAATGGGCCTAATCCTGTCCAGGTACCCGCTCCAACCTTATAGGCAAGCGGCACATACAGAATCCAGATCAAGCAAAACAGGATACTGAAAAAAACAAATGGTTTGTCTTTTAAAACAGAAAAGTATATTCCCGTTTTTTCACTTGCTTTCTGTAGTGGCGAATAAAACCACACAAACAACAGATTAAACAGGAACAACATCCATATAAACCAGGGTGGACCAACCGGCCAATATTCAACTACAAAAAAATCCTTTACATATGCCAGAACATCTGTACTTTCATGAGCCAAATAATAAGAAGGGAAGTAAGCAATTAACATCAATAAAGTTCCTAAAAACAGGAATGGGATAAATAAACGATAAAACCGATCTCTAATAAAAGTGGCTCTGCCTTTTTTACAGACGCTTTTCATCAGGAATAAGCCTCCTATCAGGAACATGAGAGACATGAAAAAAATGTCATTGAAATTCACGAAGATATCAAGGCCAATCCATCTTTTCGTATCCACAACAGGATGTGTCGAAAGAATATATGCTGTTTTGTTAAACGAGGCAAAAGTCGTGTAAGATAGTGTTGAGTGATGGGCAACTACCAATACAGTGATTGATGATCGCAAGTAATCTACCCAAAGATTTCGGTTTGAACTGCTCATCTTGAATCAATTATAGTTGAAATTCAAAATTTAAAATAACCGCTAACGGTTGGTACATGTTGTCGGGTCGGATTTCGGAGAGCCTGCCCGGCCGGTCAGGCGGGTTCAACACAAACTCATCGCTGGGTTCCCGTCTAAACGGGAAAGGCAGTGCCGACCACTCAGAGTCCTATTTATTAGTAAACGTAATTATTCAATTTTTTCAATTAATTCTTTCCTTTCTTTTTCAGTATAAGTTTCAGAATAATTATTCTCGTCACCAATATTTACAATCTCAAAAATTCCACGTTTAAACTCTTTTAGTTTTTCCGGATTATTTCTAAAATAAAATGGATTAGGTAAAAGTGACTCTTTTGTCTGGACTGTCAACCAGTAATATGTGTCAAATAATTGATTTAGCTCATTTTCATATAAAAGCAAAACATGAATAACAAATTTATTTTTCTCAATCCATTGAGGACTATAATTTAACTCTAAACTACAACTGTCGAATGGATTTAATTCTTGATAGAAATGTGGAAGTTTTAAATCATTAGTTGTGTTAGAATCTACTACTCTTCTATTTTTAATAATGTCTTTCAGAAAAGGGCTATTCGATATTGTATCCGCAATTATCCAACCAATTATTTTTGATGAAGTATTCCCAATATTTGTTGCATTTAGTTTTATCTTCAACTCTAATTTTCCGTAAACATTACCAATAGAATCAGTGTTTTCTGGATTATTTGGTAAGATTGAGTCCGAACTAAATTTAAAACTCTGAATTTGAGGATTCGATAATTTGATTTTTGGTCGATATTCAATTGCACTTATTGAATAATTTATTTTTTCCAATTTAGTTTCAGAAGAGCAGGACCGAAAAAATGAAATTCCCGAAAAGACTAATGCAATCAAAGCAATAAGTATAGTCAAATGGTCTTTGTATTTATCGATAAATGTCTTCATTTTTTATGTTTGCTAACGTTTTTGGTATTGCCGAAGGCGGGGATTTTTAGCACTACAACCAATTTGTCAAGCACAGTTTGATTAACTGTCTGCGTAGTGCCTGTCAAATGTGTTTGTAAGTCAGCAATGAAAGTGCGAATGTTTTTCATAAACTCAAGTCCAACGATGCCGTTTTTTGTCTGTTGTGTTGCCATTATTTTATTTGTTTAATGTTTGTAGTCTGTCTTCTTAGCCTTGCCTGTAACTAGTATATATGTCTGATTTTTTCATCCTTTACATGCCAATATAGCCGGATAAGTCTGAAAACAATCATCCTTTATTCTTTGCACAACTTCGTAATTCTGTTGATTTTTCTCTATCTGAAACTTAAGGTTCAAGCCGTTTCGTTTTTGGTTACGGGTTTAAAAATAAACATAGTTTGTTAAATTTTAGTGGGGTTCAAATATTTATCATCCTGAAACCGGGGTTACCAAACAGACTGGTTTTACCAGCACTGCAAGCAAATAAAGAAGTTTTAATATAACAGATTCAGTGCTTTCAGTACCGGTTATTCCATCGCGTTTTCATCCAGTTGCCTTGTTGTTCGCGGGTAAGCCAGGTCCAGGCCACAATGCGGCTTGTTTTGTTTCCGTGGCTCATCTCAATGGTTTTAACCTCAACAGTTCCTGCATTTTTTAGTGCGCTGTAAATACTTTTCAAATGTGCCTGTTTTGCAACCAGCGTGGAAAACCAAAAACAGGCCGATGAAAATTGCCGGCTTTGTGCAATCATGCGTTGTACAAATTTTTCTTCGCCACCATCGCACCACAACTCCTGGTTGTTGCCGCCAAAATTCAGCGTTGACCGGGTAATCCGTTTGCCTTTCAGGTTGCTTAGTTTTCGCAATGTTCCCGATTGGGCTTCCTCAAACGAAGAATGAAACGGGGGATTGCAAATGGTGATATCAAACTGTTCGTTTTTTTGAATGATACCATTGAAAATTGCCGTTGCATCGGGTTGAAACCGAAGTTCCACAACATCTTTCAAAAATGTATTTGTCTCAATAATCCGGGTTGCCGATTGAATGGCAACTGGTTCGATTTCGGAACCCACAAACGACCAGCCATATTCCTTATGCCCGATTATCGGGTAAATACAATTGGCCCCCACCCCGATATCGAGGCATTTTACCCGGCTGCCCGTGGGAATTTTGTCATTGTTACAACTGCCTAACAAATCGGCAATGTGGTGAATGTAATCGGCACGCCCCGGAACCGGCGGACATAAATATCCTGCAGGAATAGCCCAGTTTTCAATACCGTAAAAATGTTTCAGCAATGCTTTATTCAACGTCAGCACGGCCTGGGCATTGGCAAAATCAACCGATTCGTCGTTGTATCTGTTCACACTGACAAACGGCGCCAATTCGGGGCAACTGGCTATAAGTTCTGTAAAGTTATACCGTTCACGATGTTTGTTTCGCGGGTGTAAACCCGATTTTTCCTTTGGATGTTCTTTTTTGGGTTGAAGCATTTCTGCGTTCTCTGGTCTGTATATTTTTCCCTTTTGAATCATTGATTTGTACGATGCAGGTTACAATTAAACATTTAGAATTACTTCACCTTTCGGAAGCACAAAAAACAGCAAGAATTCAGTCATTCGATACGTCATGACCAATATTTCAAAATTAACAAACAAGCAGGATAAATTTCAATCAATATTATTTTGGATTTTTCCTACTTGCCTAACTTTTCAATAGCAGAGTCCAGCCTTGACTCATTCAATTTTGAAGAAAGTTCATGCCAAGTTGCCTTTAAAGAATTATACTCCGCTAATGAAATAATTACCACTCCGCTTTCATTACCCCTGTTTATAGTCAAAACTTCATTGTTTTTGACTATTGTATCAAGATACATTTTCATATGTTTTTGAAAATCAGACAATGTTGTTGTAAGCATATCAGTAGTTTTTGATTTAAAACCATGAGTCATTTTAATTTTCATCTATCGGACCAAAATCACATGCTTTGTTGCAACCCTGCAATGGCCTGCGTCAAAGCAGCACGGTCCTGTTCAGTAATTCCTCCAGCTTTTAATGCCTGCTGATAAACCTTGATGGCTTCAGCCGGTTTTCCGTCACGGGCATAGGTATCGGCCAATAAACTCACCGCATTCAGGTATTGCGGAAACTGTTGCAAAACGCCACGCAAAGTTTTGATGGCTTCGTTTTTCTGGTTGTTTTGCAACTGGTAAAATGCCAGTGTGTATCCATATTTTGGTTCCTGCTGATTTGCCGTGGTTGCAATTTTTGCATATTCCACTGCTTCCTTCATACTGCGTTGCGAAACAATTACACTTAAATTGTACGCTGCCACCGCCTGAGCCGGATTGGCCTGCAATGCATTCTTCAAAGCCTGTTCAGCTTCGGCTGTGCGTCCGTTTTCGGCCAACAGCAAACCATAATTCAGGTTGGCCGCCTCGTTGGCAGGGTCGATTTGTAATACACTTTTCAGATTTTCCTCTGCTTTCGCCGGGTTGCCCACCTGCGAATAAAGCACACTGCTGTTAATCAGCGGCATCAGCGACTCGGGATACAATCGTGCAGCATTATCATACGCGCCCAGCGCCCTGTCGTTTTCGCCCCTGTTCTGATAAAAAAGGCCAAGATTATAATGCGAACTCCAGTCGTCGGGACGCGTAATCATCGATTGCAAATATTCGGCAGTGGCATTTTCAACCACTGCTTTCTCGGCTGCTGAAAAGCTTTCAGCCGGGAATTGCGCCAATGCAAATGCTGCAGAAACACGCACTAATCTATACTCATCGGCAGCCGCTTTAATCAGTGCTGCACGCACAGCATCGGTGTTATTTCCAGCCAGACCGTTGGCTACTGACGCTCTTACCAAAGGCGATGGGTTTTGAAGCGCTTCAATCACAACCGGCCATTTTTCGGGCTTCGGACAACGATCGAGCACACGAACAAACGATGCCACCACCACTTCGTTCAGTTCATTTTTTCTGATGATTTGCAACATTTCGTCAAGCCTGCGCCAGTCTTCCTGTCGTGCACTGTTTAGTATGGTTGCCCAGCGGCTGGTTTCGTTTTGGTAGTTTCCGTTTTTTCGTTTTTTTACCACGTTGTTGGCCCACTGCGGGGTTTTGTCGGTATGACACATGTTACAGGCATTGGGCGAACTGAACCGGATGGTGGCTTCGGGCATGGGCGGACGAAAAGAATGGTCGCTGCGGTTCATGGCGCCAAACATGGTTTTTGGCATGTGGCAATTAATGCAAACCGACCCCTGACTGTCGGGTTTGTGTCCCGAATGTTCAGCCACATTGGCCACCCGTTCCCCGTGGCACTTTTTACAGGCATCGTTCGGATTGTTTTTAAACCTGTCGCGACCGCTTGAAGTATGACATGTTACACAGTGAAGTTCGCTGTTGGCGGCACATTCATTCATCATCCAGCCGGTGTAGGTGTAGTTTTCACCAAGGTCGCGGCCATCGGGATAAAAGTCGGTGTTGTCGAGCACGGTTAAATCGTAATTATCGAAATACCTGTCGCCGGGCAAGTAACTTGCGGTGATAGGTCTCATTTTGGCGTGGCACGGTACACACGACCAGTTGTGCTGGTCGGCAGAAAAAGTATTTGTCGAAATCAGCGCGAGGTTTTCCACCTCCTCCCCTTTTTTTGCCGATTTAAAAATGCGCACATGTTCGCTGCTGGGTCCGTGACATGTTTCACAATTGATTCCCGCCTCTTTCCAAACCGAATTGTACGAATCGCTGGCCAAATCAAAGTTGCTTTCCAATTGGCTGACATGGCAACTGTAACACGAAGTATTGAAATTGTACATTCTGTCTTTCCACGGCAGTGCCTGGTCGGCTGGCCCTTCGGGGAAATGACGCAGCGCCGATTGCGGATTGTTATACCAGCTTTTGCTGTTCAGGTTGTAGGCCAGCGGAATGGTTTGCAGCTTTCCGCGTTCGAGCGGTGTGAGAAAATAAAACACATTTTTTCCGCCCAAAACCCAGTTTACAGGGTAATTCACAGTCTGGCCGCCGGTGGTTTCAACCATTGTCATTGTTGAGTCGGTAAAAACAATACGATAGTTTTTGCCCTCAATCAGAAAATCTTCGCTTGCCGGAAGTTTTTCGGTTTGCAGAAACAACTTACTCAGCGGCTGCATGGCCTTTCCGTGGTGCGAGGTTGACCAGAGTTCGTAAAAATTTGAATGACATTCGATGCACGAGCCAGAACCGGTAAACTCGTTGGCAACCGGTTCTTTCTTTTTGCACGAAAAAAGTGTGGCAATTAGGAGAAAAACGATTAAAATGACGTGTAAAATCTTCATAAGTTGTGAATTCTGAAAACAATAATACAACTTTTTGAAGTCTGATTTCCGGCACTGATTATTTAGCAGCTGAAAACTTAAAAAGATTGATACCATTTCCTTCCACTCAGTTTTTTACGCAGAGGGCGCGAAGAATCCGCAAAGAATGCAAAGTATTTTCACATTAGAAATTAGAAGAACAAGCTATTAAAACTAAAAAAAGCGCCATCCACCAGGGCGGACAGCGCTTCTTTGTACAGTAACTTTTGTTTTATTTTATCAGTTCCACACTTCGTTTTACAAATTTGTCGAGGTCGGCTCCTTTCAGCATTCCGTTGGCAAGCAAAGCCAGGTCGGCCAACTGTTTTGCCAGTTTGTTTTCTTTACCAAATGCAGTCAGGCTCTCGCGTTTTGCTTCTTCCAGTTTCGACAGTTCAGCGTTCAAATCGCTCAGTTTTTCTTTTTCAGCGGTAGGAATTTCCTCGTCTTTTTTGCCTTTCTGCTCTTTTTCAAGCACATCGATTTCGGCCTTTTTAGCAGCAATCTCAGCAACCATTTTTTCGAGTTTGGCGCCCAGTTTTTTGTCTTTGCTTTCGAGCACCTTTTTCACCAGCGGATGGTTTGTATTAACCACCAGGTTCAGGCTTTCAGGCATTTCGCCATAAAAACTCATGCCTCCGCCAGTGGCGCTCATGTCTTTCATGCGGCGCATAAATTCGCTGCGGGTAATCACCATCGGGGCGCTGTTTTCGCCCAGCTCTTTAAAATCGACAATAAAATAATTGTCTTTCCCCTCGGGGCAAACCGCCTGAAAGATGGGTGAAAGCTCTTCTTTCTGTTCCCAGGTGAGTTCGTTTTTGGGTGTGTCATCCTTGTCAATCAGGTGGTCGGCAACTTCCGAATCAACCCGTACAAATTTTTTGTCGGTATATTTTTGCTCAAATTTCTGAATCACGTGCGGAGTCAGCACATCGTCCATCAGCAGCACATCGTAGCCTTTGTTTCTGGCGGCTTCAACAAAAGTGAATTGTTCAGTTGTATTGGTGGCATACACATGCACGAGATTTTTGCTTTTGTCGGTCTGCGAATCTTTAATCAGTTTTTCGTATTCCTCGAAAGTGAAATATTTGCCATCCACATTTTTAAACAGGAAGAAGTTGATGGCGCGTTCGTAAAACTTCTCTTCGGTAAGCATTCCGTATTCGATAAAAATCTTCAGGTCGTCCCATTTCTTTTCGAAATCTTCGCGATTGTCCTTAAAAATCTGAGCGAGCCTATCGGCCACTTTTTTATTGATGTGGCTGCTGATTTTTTTCACGTTTGAATCGCTCTGCAAATACGAACGCGAAACGTTGAGCGGAATATCAGGCGAATCCAACACTCCGTGCAGTAAAGTGAGGAATTCAGGAACGATTCCTTCCACCGAATCGGTCACAAAAACCTGGTTGCTGTACAACTGGATTTTGTTTTTCTGCACCTCGAAATTGTTTTTGATTTTCGGGAAATACAGAATCCCGGTGAGATTAAACGGATAATCGACATTCAAATGGATATTAAAAAGCGGCTCGTCGGCCATCGGGTACAACTTGCGGTAAAAGGCTTTGTAATCCTCATCTTTCAGGTCAACCGGCGCTTTTGTCCAGGCTGGTGCAGTATCGTTAATCTGGTTGTCTTCTTCTGTTTCAACCTGTTTGCCGTCTTTCCACTCTTTCTTTTTACCAAAAGTTACCGGCACCGGTAAAAAGGCGCAATATTTTTCGAGGATGTGTGTGATTTTACTTTCATCTAAAAAACCATTCTCAGCTTCACTGATGTACATGATAATGTCGGTTCCTACTTCGTCGCGTTCAGCATCATCGAGCGTAAACTCCGGACTGCCGGTGCAGCTCCATTTTACAGCTTTTGCACCCTCGCGGTACGATTTGGTAACGATTTCAACTTTTTCGGAAACCATAAACGAGCTGTAAAAACCTAACCCGAAATGACCGATAATGGCGTTGGCGTCGTCTTTGTATTTTTCAAGAAAATCGTTAGCACCCGAAAAAGCAATCTGGTTGATGTATTTTTCAATTTCTTCGGCAGTCATCCCGATTCCATTGTCGGAAACAGTGATGGTTTTAGCCGCAGTGTCAAGTTTAACGCGGACTTTGGCATTCGAAACATCGCCGGTATATTCACCTTTCGAAGCCAGTGTTTTCAACTTTTGTGTGGCATCCACGGCATTCGACACAATTTCACGCAAAAAAATGTCGTGGTCGGAATAGAGAAACTTTTTGATGATGGGGAATAGGTTTTCGCTGGTTACTCCAATTTTTCCTGTTTGCATAACTTTATAATATTGAATGTTAAATTGATTATTTTTAAAAATTATGGATTTTAAACCTGTTAAATCCGGCCCTGTTTTTCAAAGTTTATGCCACGTAAAGGATTGTGACGAAATGTCACCCGGCATAGACAAAGTGCAAGACAAATTTTACATTATCGATACAGTTGCACATTTGCAACCATCAACAAGATGGCAAACAATGACATTTTTCGTGGTTAACTTTCATTCAAAGTAACTTACTTTGCCACCGGTTATGAATTTGGTTTTATGAGCAATCTCGAAAAATATTTTGAACAGTTTCGCCGGAACATTGTGGGTATTGACGAAACTTTTACTTCGCCTTATGGTGAACAGAAAATTGTGTATGCCGACTGGATTGCCAGTGGCCGTCTTTACGGACCAATCGAAAGAAAAATAACCAAAGAAATCGGGCCTTTTGTAGGCAACACCCACACCGAAACCAGCGAAACCGGTGCCCGAATGACACAGGCTTACCTGAGATCGCACCAGCTCATAAAAAAGCATGTAAATGCCGGCTCCAACGATGTGATAATCACTTCAGGATCAGGAATGACCGACGTTATTAACAAATTTCAGCGAATTCTTGGCCTGAAATATTGTGGAAAAATAACCCACAAAGGTTGTGTTGCCGAACGCGAGCGCCCTGTGGTTTTTATCACCCACATGGAACACCACTCCAACCAGACTTCGTGGTACGAAACCAATGCCGATGTGGTGGTAATTGAACCGGGCGAAGAATTGCTCGTGAACCCCGAAAACCTCCGGAAAGCACTGCTACAATATGAAAGTCGCCCATTCAAAATCGGCTCTTTTACAGCTTGTTCAAACGTTACCGGAGTGCGGACGCCGTTTTACGAAATGGCCAAAATTATGCACGAACACGGTGGCGTTTGTTTTATCGACTTTGCCGCCTCGGCTCCATACGAAGAAATAAACATGCACCCTGCCGACCCCATGGAGAAACTGGATGCAGTGATGTTTTCGCCACACAAGTTTTTGGGTGGACCCGGCTCATCGGGTGTGTTAATTTTCGACGCTTCGATGTACAAAAACGAAGTACCCGACAATCCCGGCGGCGGCACGGTTGACTGGACCAACCGTTGGGGAAAATACAAATATGTTGACGATATCGAAACCCGCGAAGATGGCGGCACACCGGGGTTTTTGCAATCAATCCGCACAGCGCTTTGTTTCGAACTGAAAAATCGGATGGGCATTGAAAGCATTCGCAAACGCGAGGAAGAATTGCTTGAAATGGCATTCGCCGGTTTGGATAAAATAAAAGGGCTGCGGATTTTAGCCGATAATGTTCGCGACAGACTGGGCGTAATTTCATTTTATATCGAAAATATTCATTACAACCTGGTGGTTCAGTTGTTGAATGACAAATACGGAATTCAAACCCGTGGTGGTTGTGCGTGTGCCGGAACTTACGGCCATTTTCTGTTAGAAGTTTCGTATGAAGAATCACAGGAAATCACCGACAAAATCAACCACGGCGACCTCTCCGACAAACCCGGCTGGATACGCTGGAGCCTCCACCCCACCATGACCAACGCTGAAGTGGACCTTATGATTGCCGCATTGAATGATATTGTGGAAAATATCGGCGTTTACAAAAACGACTACGAACACATCGTTCGCTCAAATGTATTTCAACACAAAAAACAGTTAACTGATCACGATTTTTTGAATGACTGGTTTAGTATCGAAGAAAACTAAAATGAGCGAAAACAAAAAGAAATATAAAACAGGCCTTGTACTCAGCGGGGGCGGAACACGGGGTTTTGCCCACCTCGGCATCATTGCCGCACTGCACGAAAAAGGCATTTTCCCCGATGTAATTTCGGGAGCAAGCGCAGGGGCAATTGCCGGTGCTTTTATGGCAGCGGGCAAAAAACCGAACGATGTGCTTGAAATTTTCAAACAGGGTTCGTTTTTTAAATATACCAAACTTCAGATTCCGCGCGACGGACTGATGAAACTCGACGGATTAAAAGAATTAATCAGCAAAGAAATTCAGGCACGAAACATCGAAGAGCTTGAAATACCGCTGTTTATTGCGGTTTCGAACCTCAATTCGGGAGAGGTGGAATACAGGAGTTCGGGATTGCTTGGCGAAACAGTGCTGGCTTCCTCATCAATCCCAATTCTTTTTGCACCGGTTGAAATGAACGGAAATCTTTTTGTTGACGGCGGGCTGCTAGACAATATTCCGATTGAACCACTGAAACTCGACTGCGAACAGATTATTGTTGCAAATATCAGCCCGATTAACCCAAAAGGAAACTTTAAAAACCTTGTACAGATTGCAACCCGCACTTTTTATATGAGTGTAAATGCCAATATGAAACAAGTTCGCAAATACACAACACATTACATTGAACCTGAAAACATCGACAGTTATGATATTCTGAGTCGCACCCACGCCGACGAATTATTTGAATTGGGGTACAATTCAGCAATGAAATTGCTTGAAAGCCAATAAAAGGCAATTCATTTTTCACGTTTGGCTGCTAACCATTTATTAAACAAGAAGATTTAGTCCTGTTCCTGAATATTGATTTCTGAAAGTTTTTCAAATTGAATTATTGACATTCATTGCAAAATCACTTTAAATAAGTATTTTGAACCAGTTGAACGAACGTACTTCGAAATGAAAAAAATACTTATCCTGTTTGCACATCCGGCGCTTCATAAATCGAAGATTAACAATATTTTGATAAAATCGGTACTGCATGAACCGGGCATTACTGTAAACAACCTTTACGAGAAGTACCCCGATTTTTACATCGATATTATTGCAGAACAACAACTGTTGCTTGAACACGACATTATTGTGTGGCAGCACCCTTTTTACTGGTACAGCGGACCAGCTTTGCTGAAAGAGTGGTTCGACCTGGTTCTGCAACACGGATTTGCCTATGGCGAAAAAGGACGCAGGCTTGAAGGGAAAAAAGCAATGAGCGTAATTACGACGGGCGGACGCCGCGAAATTTATTCAGCCCGGGGCCGTAACCATTTTACCATGAACGAGTTTCTTGTTCCTTACAGGCAATCGGCAAATCTTTGCCGGATGGAATATCTGCCTCCGTTTGTTGTACACGGTGCACACACCATTTTACCCGAAGAAATTGTTAATGCAGCATCCGGTTATAAAAGGCTGATGCAGACGCTTCGTGATGGATTGATTGATGACACGGTCCTTCATTCGGTTGAATATTTAAACGATATCAAACTTTAAAGATGTATAATTCTGAGTTTTTCTTTCAGGCTTTTATATTTCTGGCAGCCGCAGTTATTTCGGTTCCGCTGGCTAAAAAATTGGGATTAGGTTCGGTGTTAGGGTACCTTTTAGCTGGTGTACTTATTGGTCCGTATGTTTTGGGACTTATTAATTACGACACCGACAAGGTGATGCATTTTGCCGAGTTTGGCGTGGTGCTCATGCTTTTTGTAATCGGGCTCGAATTGCAACCCTCATTATTATGGAAGATGAGAAAAGCGATTTTCGGTCTTGGCGGGTTGCAGGTGTTAATCACAGCTATAGTAATTGCAGCATTTGCAATGCTGTTCGGGTTCAGGATAAACAGGGCGGTTGGCATTGGCTTGATTTTGGCGCTGTCGTCAACAGCCATTGTTTTGCAAACGCTCACCGAAAAAGGATTGCTGAAAAATACGGCAGGACAATCGGCATTTTCAGTATTACTTTTTCAGGATATTTCGGTTGTGCCCATTCTGGCAATTATTCCATTGTTAGCGGCAATGGGCGCACCTGTTACTATTGCCGAATCGCAATTAAATGAAATTGCAGGTTTTGTTTCTCTGCCGGGCTGGATGCAGTTACTCATTATTTTCGCCTCAATTGCTGTAATTATTGTTGGCGGACAGTTCATCGCACGGCACATTTTCAGGCTGGTGGCCGAAACCGGAATGCGCGAAATTTTTACCGCGCTGGTGCTGCTTCTTGTGGTTGGAATAGCTTTGCTGATGAATAAAATAGGGCTTTCACCCGCGTTGGGAACTTTCCTTGCCGGCGTGGTTTTGGCCAACAACGAATACAGGCACGAACTCGAAACCACCATCGACCCGTTTAAAGGGTTACTGCTCGGGTTGTTTTTTGTTTCTGTTGGGGCCAGCATCAACTTTAAGCTTTTGCTCGAAAATCCGTCAATGATACTTGGATTTACTATACTGCTGATAGTTATAAAATTTGCTGTGCTGTTGCTGCTGGGCCGGTTGTTTAAACTCCGGAAAGGGTACGATTACCTGTTTGCATTTCTGTTGGCGCAGTCGAGCGAGTTTGCCTTTGTGCTCATTTCCTTTTCGCAGCAAAGCCTGCTTTTCGACGAAAAAACCGCCGGCTTATTAATGCTGACGGTTACTCTTTCGATGGCAATTTCTCCGTTATTACTTATTTTTAACGACAAAGCAGTTGCGCCAATTTTATCGCGGAAACAAAACAAACGCGAACCCGAATGGGTAGATAATGCTGAAAACCCCGTAATTATTGCCGGGTTTGGCCGTTTCGGACTTGCCGTAGGCAGGTTGCTGATTGCCAATAAAGTTAAAGTTACCATTATCGACAGCAACCCGACAAATGTGGAGGTTCTGCGCAAATTCGGGTTTAAACTATTTTATGGCGATGTAACCCGTCCGCAGGTTTTGGAACAGGCTGGTGTAAAAAATGCCCGGCTGATAATTCTCAGCATGGCCGAGTACGATGATGCAATAAAAGTTGCCGGATATCTGCGGAAAAAATACCCACGCCTGAAAATTATGGCCCGCGCAAAAGACATTTACCACACTTTTGAATTCTTCAGGCAGAATGTGGAAACAGTGCAAAACGAAGTATTCAGTTCGGCTGCCGATTTGGGTGAAAAAGCGCTGGTTTACCTCGGACTTACGCCTTACGAAGCCTACCGTGCTACCCGCACCTTTAAACATCACGAAAAACAGGTGATTAATGACTTGTATCACTCGTGGAAAGAAGACGAAAGCAATTTTATCCAGGATTCACGCAGGTTTTCGGAACAATTAGCTGAAATACTCGAAACGGAAAAAGAATATGGAATCCATGACAGCGATTATGCGTGGGATGTAAACTCAATCCGTGCAGAATCACAACAAAAAAATTCAGATTAATTTTTTAAAAACAATTAAAATTTAGACTTTTTCTAAATTGCTCATTTCGGTGTAAAACTGAATTTTGACATATCGACATTTGACTAAAAAGTTAATTTTGCAATCCTGAATTAACAAAAACTGTAAACTACGAAAACAGATATCCGACATATTGGTTTTGTAAAATCGGTTACCGGCAATGCCATGCTGGTTAGTGTTGTAAGTCAATCAGCCTGTGCTTCGTGTCATGCCAAAGGAGCTTGTAACTCATCCGATTTTGAAGACAAGGAAATTGAAGTGACAGGTTTTAGCAAAAGCTATTCACCCGGAGAAGTTGTAACAGTGGTTTTTAAACAAACGCAGGGATATGCAGCTGTATTCTGGGGGTATGGAATGCCATTTATTGTAGTGCTTTTAACGCTGATTATTGCCAATCTTTTGTCGGTAAGTGAACTACTCAGTGGGTTGATTTCGCTCGGAATTCTGGTACCGTACTATGTAATTTTGTATTTTTTCAGAAATACTTTTAAAAAAGTTTTCAAATTTGAAGTAGAAGAAAATAACTGAAACAATGACCATTATACTGACCATTGCCATCCTCAGCATTATAGGTACAACATCGGCTGTGATTCTGTTTTTTGTTGCCAAAAAGTTTTATGTGTACGAAGACCCGCG
>DPCJ01000050.1 GCA_003516705.1 Prolixibacteraceae bacterium
AAAATCCTGCAACAAAATATGTGGCATGTAGAATTTCGTCAGCATCATAACATTGGATAAATCAATTACAATTAAAAACCATATCGTGATAGAAAATTCTTTCAAAGCATATAACATCTTAATCGGAAAAAGGTTAAATCTCTTTATTGGAACTTCAACAGAATATTGCCTTTGTTTCAATGTTATTAATGAATATAACGAATGAGGCGTGCTTATTCCTACTTTGTTATTCCACACTTCAAGCATCAAATCATTTTTCTATCTTTGCGCCTTAAAATTCAGAAACTGATTCAATACGAATAAAATGGAGTACAATTTCGCCGAAATAGAACCCAAATGGCAAAAATATTGGGAAGAAAACAAGACGTTTAAAACCACTGACGATTTTTCGAAACAAAAATATTACATCCTCGACATGTTCCCCTACCCGTCGGGAGCGGGTTTGCATGTTGGCCATCCCGAAGGTTACACTGCAACCGATATTTTAAGCCGCTACAAACGTATGAAAGGGTTTAACGTGTTGCATCCGATGGGTTACGATGCTTTCGGACTTCCGGCGGAACAATACGCCATTCAAACCGGAACTCACCCGGCAATTACAACACAGAAAAACTGCGACAATTTCCGCAGACAAATTAAAGCCATCGGGTTGAGTTACGACTGGGACCGCGAAATCAACACCACCGACCCAAAATATTTTAAGTGGACGCAATGGATTTTCAAACAGTTGTACAACACCTGGTTTGACGACCAATTGCAAAAAGGCCGGCCTATTTCGGAACTCGAAATTCCGGTTGAAATAAAAGCCAAAGGTGAAGAAGAAGTTAAGAAATACATCGGCGAAAAACGATTGGCGTATTACGACAACGCACAGGTTTGGTGGTGCGACTCGTGCAAAACTGTGTGTGCCAACGAAGAGGTTTTAACCGATGGTTCGCACGAAAAATGTGGGCATCAGGTAATCCGCAAAAACCTGAAACAGTGGCTACTGCGAATTCAGCATTATTCTGAAAGATTGTTGGACGGACTGGAAGGACTTGACTGGCCCGCCGGTGTAAAAGACATGCAACGCAACTGGATTGGCAAATCGACAGGCGCCGAGGTAGATTTTGAAATGGAAGGACTGAGTGAAAAACTGCGCGTTTACACGACTCGTCCCGATACGCTGTTTGGCGCTACTTACATGGTGATTGCGCCCGAACATGCACTGATTGAAAAAATTACAACTGCCGCTCAGAAAGAAGCCGTTGAAAAATATCAGAAACTGGCAGCGCTAAAATCGGATTTGGACAGAACCGACCTTGCCAAGGAAAAAACCGGTGTGTTTACTGGTCGTTATGCAGTAAATCCCGTGAACAAAAAGCTGATTCCCATTTGGGTAGCCGACTATGTTTTAATGGGTTACGGAACCGGCGCCATCATGGCTGTTCCGGCGCACGACACCCGCGACTTTGAGTTTGCCAAAGAATTTAATATTCCGGTTATCTGCATCCTCGACCCAAAAGATGTTGCAGGTCGTGATGAAATTTTGGCCGGCAATAAATGCTGGACTGAAGACGGAGAATACATCAACTCGGCTTCTGAAGAAACCGGGCTGAACATCAACGGGCTGAACAAAGCACAGGGAATAAAAACCACCATTGAATGGCTGGGTACTAAAAATATTGGAAAAGCCACCACCAATTATAAACTCCGCGACTGGCTTTTCAGCCGACAGCGGTACTGGGGCGAACCATTCCCGGTAATTCACTGGGAAGATGGCGAAGTAACACTGATTGAAGATGAAAATCTGCCTTTGGAATTGCCCGAAGTTGAAAAATATATTCCGGGAGAAACCGGTGAATCGCCGCTGGTGAACTCGCACGAATGGCTGAATGTTACCGATAAAAACGGACGGAAAGGCCGCCGCGAGACCAACACCATGCCGCAGTGGGCCGGGTCATGCTGGTATTACCTCCGTTACATCGACCCGATGAATGAAAAGGAGATTTTCGATGTTAAAAAGGAACAGTACTGGATGCCGGTTGATTTATATGTTGGAGGTGCCGAACATGCTGTGCTCCACCTGCTTTACTCACGATTCTGGCACAAGGTTTTGTTCGATTTGGGCATTGTTTCCACCGACGAGCCTTTCCAGAAACTGTTTAACCAGGGAATGATTCTCGCTTTTGCCTACGAAACAAAAACCGGGGCTAAGGTTTCTTCGGATTTGGTTGAAGAAAAAAACAACAAATATTACCACACGCAAACCGGCGAAGAGCTGAAACAGATTGTGGCAAAAATGTCGAAATCGCTGAAAAACGTGGTGAATCCTGACGATGTGATTGAGCGTTACGGCGCCGACTCGCTGCGTTTGTACGAAATGTTTATGGGACCACTCGACGAGCGCAAACCCTGGGCCGAAAATGGAGTGAAAGGTGTGTTCAATTTTCTGAACCGTGTTTACCGTTTCTTTACCGAACTGGAAAATATTACAGATGGCGAAGAAGACAAAGAAGTTGAAAAATTGCTGCACCAAACCATTCAGAAAGTGGAGTTTGATATTGAACACCTGAAATTTAATACCGGAATTTCGGCACTAATGATTTTTAATAACCTGGTTATCAAAAAAGGCAAGGTGACAAAAAACACAGCCGAGACTTTTGCAAGAATACTTGCGCCTTACGCTCCACATATGGCAGAAGAACTATGGTCGGTTTACGGAAACACCAAAACATTAGCTTATGAACCCTGGCCCGAAGTTAATGAGAGTTTGCTGGTGGAAGACACCTTTGAATATCCGGTTTCTTTCAACGGGAAAACAAGGTACATGAAAGGTCTGCCTGTTGATATGCCAATTGCCGAAATTGAAAAAGAAGTGATTGCTGACGACAGGACAGCCAAATGGCTAGAAGGCAAATCGGTGAAAAAGATGATTATTGTACAGAACAGAATTATCAATGTTGTAGTTGGATAAAGCGGACAGAAACATGATAAAAAGGCGCTGAAACAATTGAATTTCAGCGCCTTTTATTTTTAAAACATACCCTTTGAAACAAAAAAATCCGCATCAATTCCGTTTGCGAAAACCCCGGTTGTACAGGATTTGAGTGCCCGGCCGATCAGACTTCCAGCGGTCTTGCGACTCATCCCGAGGACTCGGGACTACCAGGCCTGTCTTAGCGACCATAAAGAGCATTCTCAGTTGAAATTTTTCTGTTGAGTTTACCAAATGATGAATTAATGCGGAAATATTTTTTTCTCTTCAAAGAACTCGTTTTGT
Source organism: Prolixibacteraceae bacterium (assembly GCA_003516705.1). Taxonomy (GTDB): domain Bacteria; phylum Bacteroidota; class Bacteroidia; order Bacteroidales; family Prolixibacteraceae; genus Draconibacterium. The sequence goes on from DPCJ01000050.1 coordinate 3,263, forward strand.
TTTATCAAATGTAACTTCCGCCCCCGCCATTTCCAAATTATTTGTCAGATTTATTAGTACCGGCGCGGTAACTGAATGTTTTTTAGCGATTTAAAATTTCATTTTATAAGTATAAAACTGTCCTTCTAAGCCAGTTTTTTACCTTAACAAATCTTATGTTTTGCAAATACGCCAGTTCTAACTGTTACATCAGCAATATCAACTTTGCTTATCACTGATAAAAGAATTCAATAAAAATTCCTGCAATTTTCTTTGTTTGGTATTGAATAAACCCTACTTTTGTTTTAAGAGTAAAATATATTTAATTCTTATTTATTATGGCTTTTGAATTATCAAAATTAGGATACGATTACACAGCATTGGAACCACATATCGATGCACGCACGATGGAAATCCATCACACTAAACATCACGCGGCTTACACCAGTAATCTGAATGCTGCAATAACAGGCACTACGATGGATACTAAAACCATTGAGGAACTGATGGCAGGAATTTCGGCATTGCCGGTTGCTGTGCGTAACAATGGTGGTGGTTTTTACAATCACAATTTGTATTGGGATGTAATTGCTCCGGGAGGTTCTCCCAAACCCGAAGGAGTTTTACTGAGTGCTATCAACGATTCATTTGGTTCGCTGCAAAATTTTCAGGAAGCCTTCACCAAAGCTGCGGTAACGCGTTTTGGGTCGGGTTGGGCATGGTTGGTTCTTCAAAATAATAAACTGGTGGTTTCATCAACGCCCAACCAGGATAATCCGCTGATGGATGTGGCAGAAGTTCAGGGTACGCCAATTTTGGGGATCGACGTGTGGGAGCACGCGTATTATCTGAATTATCAGAACAGACGTCCGGATTATGTGAATGCGTTTTGGAATCTCATCAACTGGGATGAAGTCGCCAGGCGGTTTAAAGGTTAGTTGATTTTTGGTTTTTTCCCCGGAGCAGAGTGCTCCGGGGTTTTATTTTCACATGATTAAAATATTATGTTTATCTACAACTTGCGAAATCAAAAATATTGAATAATAAATAAGAAATCAGTACGGAATTCATCACAAGCCTTTTGATTTTCTGACAGGTGATTCTTTTTGTTTATTCCTTAAAATTCTTTCCTATTTAAACTCTTTTCAAATTAAGGTTATTTAAAATCCATTTTCAATTTGAATTGTTGTAAATTCGGTTTTAAAACAAAATTCAACAAGTCAAATAACCTTAAATTGAAAAATTATGGCATTCGAATTACCAAAACTGCCCTACCCCAACAACGCGCTCGAACCTTACATCAGTGAAAAAACCATCGAATTTCATTATGGAAAACACCATCAGGCCTATGTTACAAACGTAAATAACCTGATTGCCGGTACCGAATTTGAAAACGCCACACTCGAAGAAATTGTTATGAAATCGACAGGCGGTATTTTCAATAACGGTGCACAGGTATGGAACCACACTTTTTATTTTATGCAATTCAACCCCGACGGTTGCCACGAACCAAAAGACGAACTGAAAGCAGCCATCGAAAAGAAATTTGGTTCGATTGAAGCTTTCAAGGAAGAATTCACAAAAGCATCAGTAACATTGTTTGGTTCGGGTTGGTCGTGGCTGGTTGTAAACAGTGCCGGCGAACTTGAAATTGTACAGACAAGCAATGCAGGAAATCCATTGCGTGACGGGAAGAAACCGCTTCTTACCTGCGATGTCTGGGAACATGCGTATTACATCGACAAAAAAAACCTCAGACCAAAATATGTTGAGGATTTTTGGAAAATCGTGGATTGGAAAGTAATTTCGGAGCGATTTTAGCAATCTCTGGCTCCGTGGGAGAATCAGGAGGCCTTTTAAAAAGTATAATAATTAAATTGTAAAAAGATGAGCGCAGAAAAAGTATTGGAAGCTATGAAAGCTGCCGGAAAACCTTTAAAAGCAGGCGAAATTGCACAAGCCGCAGGAATGGATAAAGCTGCCGTTGACAAAGTAATGAAAACGCTGAAAGCGGAAGGAAAAATTGAGTCGCCGAAAGTGTGCTACTGGCAACCGAAATAAATTATTAAACAAAAGGGGCGCTGTACTTTACAGCGCCCCTTTCTTCTATATTGGCTGGATAAATTTCAAAACACTCGCTTTTGAATTTAAGGCTTCTCATTAACCGCATATTCAAACCAGTCGAAATCGGCTGGAACCGATGATGTTTTCCCGTTTCCTGTGGCATACAATCCAACATAAACACCTGTAAAAAAACCAACGGTTTCGGTTGCCAGAAACTTGGCATCAACGGTTTCAACGGGTTTAAATGCTTCATCGCCCTGTGCATACGAAAACGTAAATGTTGTTTTATCGCCCGAAACACGCAACTTTACAGGCCCCGGTTTCAGCTGAAATTCTTTTGATTTATAAAGCGTCTGACCAAATTGCAGTTGCACGGTAAGCACCCGTTTGCCACCTTTTTTGCCAACCAGCATATCGAAATGCGAACCGTTGTTGAGCAAAACCAATCCTGCCTGTTCATTTTCAAGTTTGGGATTGAACTCAACCTGCGTGGTTGCAGAGAAATTAAAATGTTGTAAACGCCGTCCGGTAAAAGTCGAAGTTTTGCGGGTACTGATTGTTTCTGAAGCTCCTTTTAATCTTAAAAAGCCCTGACGTTCTTTGAGAGAATAATTGGCTTCCTCGGGAAATAAAACATAGTTCCACTCCAAACCAAGGTTTTCAGCATCAAATTCAGTTTTCGTCGGTTTTGCCTGAAAAGGTTTCAGTGGCAATGTATTACAAGTCATTTCCACGGTTGCAACGCCGTTTCCGTTCACAACCGGCCAACCGTTTTTTGGCCATGTAACCGGAGCCAGACATGTTTCCCTGCCAAGAAT
>DPCJ01000056.1 GCA_003516705.1 Prolixibacteraceae bacterium
CGGGCCTTAATTTTTTTGTTAACTGAAACAAATGTTTAATAAGCTTAAATACCCATCGATTTACTGAATATTTTATTCCTCGGGAGTATTCCCATCAATGCTTTTTTTAGTTTTGTGATTGAACATTAAAATCGGGGTTATTTTATTCACAGCTGAATTTTGATACGAATGGCGTTAAAAGCAAAATATATATTATTTACAACCTTTATTATCCTGTTTTTCGCTCAAATTACAGAAGCACAAATATTTGAGGAATTTGATGGAGCAGATACGGAAGAAACCAAAGAGGAGAAAACTGAAAAAAAATTAATCAATCCACATGTTGGTGTTTGGAAACTTTCAGATTACGGAGCTTTTCAGGATTCTGTTCAGTTGGATACCTTGCTTGATAATTTTCATGATTATCATCCTGTATTCAGCAATTCATTAACCTCTGCATATCTGGGAAACTATGGAACACCCGGAATGGATAACGACTTTTTTAACCGGAAGTCGAATATGAATTATTTTTTCTTAAAAACGCGCGAAGCATATTTGCTTACACCCTCAACTCTTCAATTTTATAACACCCGAACTCCATATACCCAGCTCGATTTCAGTCAAAGCGAAAACAGGGTTGTTAAAAATGAGACCAGGTTCAATGTATTTCATACTCAAAATGTGAATCCATATCTCAATTTTACTTTCAAAATTAATCTGGCGAAATCAACAGGTCAATATACAGCGCAGGAGGCAAAAAATAATTATATCACACTTTATTCAAATTATAACGCTCATAATCTTTCAGTTTATGCAGGGTTTATCACCAACAATGTAAAAAACAATGAAAACGGGGGTTTGACCGATGATGCTTTAATCTTTAACGGAGCGGAAACTGAATTGTTGAATGTAAACCTGAATGCCAGTAAATCGTTGTTCAAAAGTACTTACTACTTTGTAAATGGTGAATACCGGTTTGGCAAAATTATTTCAATCGAAACTGATTCTGCTTTGTTCAGACCCATATTTGGATTCCTTGTAAATTCGCAATACGAGCGGCATAAACATGATTTTGTTGATGAAGAAGAAGCAGGTAGCACTTTTTTTGTAAATACCTATTTTGGCGATGATTATACAAAGGATTCAATTCTGTTTAACCAATTGAGCAATGTATTTCAGTTAAAGCAATACGAGAATGCACAACGAAAATACAGTTTTGGAAAGAGGGCTTTAATTGGAATTGACTTAATAAATACTACTTCGCCAGGACCTGATACAATATATATTATAAGCGATGTAAACAATTACTCAAATGTATATGCAGGAGGAGGAGTTTTCAGGGAAACAGGGAGATTCTGGAACTGGAAATTTGACGGGAAAATTTACCTGGCTGGTGCAAAGGCCGGACAAACTGAATTGGCCGGTCTGATTTCAAAGCCCTTCAAAGTGGCACGAGACTCAGCTGCGGCACTTATTCTTACCGGTACTATCAATAATTTAGCTCCAGATTATTTTCAGGAAGAATTTTATTCAAATCATTACCGCTGGAACAACAACTTTAACATGGAGCAGCGTATGGACGCCGGCGGCAGCATTGTTTCTCCGGCCTACAAATTAAGACTTTCGGCGAACTACGCTTTAATCAATAATTATATCTATAATAATTACGAGGGAATTCCTTCGCAAACCGGTAAGGAATTGCTGGTTCTTTCAGCTTTTGCCGACAAAGATTTCAATTATAAAAAGTTGCATTTCAGAACAAGGGTTTTATGGCAACAAGCCTCTGACGAAAACTATATTCATTTGCCCGACCTGTCGGCCTTTGTTTCAGCATATTATAAATTTGTGATTTCGAAGGTATTATATACCCAAATTGGAGTTGATACACGGTACAACACAAAATATTATGCCGATGCGTATGCTCCGTCCACCGGATTGTTTTATCTTCAGAACGAAAAAAAATACGGAAACTATCCGTATATTGATGTGTACGCGAATCTCAGGCTGAAACGGACACGGGCATTCTTTAAATTGTCAAACATCGGTACAAATTTTCTTGACGGGGAATATTTCACAACTCCTCATTATCCAATGCCCAGGTCAACCTTCAGGTTCGGCGTTTCGTGGCTGTTTTACGATTAATGAAGTTTGTAACAACATATAAAAAATTTACAATCCTTTTTTCGGTGCTTTTGCTTGTTGTTGTTTCAATTTTGGTTTGGCGGGAAATAGAGGATATTAACAGGAGAAAACAAGAGCAACAGAATATTTTTCCCAACGATTTGCAACAGATTAAAAGTGCCGGAGTTTTAAGGGCTGCTGTCGATTACAATTCAACCAACTATTTTATCTACCGCGGGAAACCGATGGGTTTCGAGTATGAATTACTACAGGCGTTAAGCAAGGACCTTGGAGTGAAACTCGAAATTGTGGTAAGCAACAGCATAGGCGATTCGTTTGACGGACTTAAAACCGGCAGATTTGAACTGGTTGCCCGAAACATCACCATTATAAAAGAGAGAGCTGACTTTTTAGATTTTACAATTCCGCTCAATACTGTCACTCAGGTTTTGGTGCAACGAACAAAAGCTGAAGCCAACGAAAAAACACCTTATATCAGTTCTGTTTTGGAATTGGCAGGTAAAAAAATTACTGTGCAGAAGAACTCATCGCATCACCAGCGTCTTTTGCATCTTTCAGAAGAAATTGGCGGTGCCATTGAATTAATTACCGATTCGGTTTTGGGAGCCGAAGACCTGATTGCAAAAGTGGCTTCAGGAGAAATTGATTACACGGTTTGTGACCACAATATTGGAAAAGTGAACCAGTTTTATTTTCCCGATATCGATATCTCAGTGCAAGTGAGTCTTGAACAAAATATTGCCTGGGCAGTGCGAAAGGGATCTTCAGACTGGAAAAACTATCTCGATGCATGGATTACTGAATTCGCCAATACAAGAAAGTTTAATCATTTGTATTACAAGTATTTTGAAAGTCCGCGCGTTGTGGAGCGAAAAGAAAGCGACTTTAACAGCATTTCGGGTGGAAGAATTTCTAAATTCGATGTAACGATTAAACAGGTTGCCAAAGAACTTGGCTGGGACTGGCGGTTGATAGCAGCCATTATTTATCACGAATCGAGATTTAACGAAAACGCGGGATCGTGGACCGGCGCGTATGGTTTGATGCAGTTGATGCCCTCTACAGCAGAAGCATTCGGGATTACCGATATTGGTAATCCGAAACAAAATATTAAAGCCGGGGTTTTGTTGCTGAATTCGTTAAACAAACAGTTTGTCGAAACCATCCCCGACTCAACCGAAAGAGTGAGGTTTGTGCTGGCAGCCTACAATATCGGGCTGGGGCATGTAACCGATGCCCAACGGCTTGCTGAAAAGTATGGAAAAAACCCCGTCGTTTGGCAGGACAATGTTGAAACGTATCTTCAATATAAGTCGGAGGAGAAATATTTTAAAGATGCTGTTGTGCGGTGGGGATATTGCCGGGGCGATGAAGCAACCCGGTTTGTGGCCAATGTAACATCGCTTTACCGTAATTACCTGAATGTTATTCGCGAGTGAGCGGTTTTATCAAATCGTAAAATTCCATCAGAATCATTGACGTTGCTCCCCAGATAATTTCATCGTCGAATTTGAAACACGGAACTTTTATTGTCCCCGTTACTGTATTAATGTCGGTTTCATCAATTTCAGCATTCATTTTTTTTAAAGGGAAAGCAATAATTTTCTCTACTTCATTTTTGTTGACATTCAAAGTGTTGATGTTTTCAATCCAACCCACAAACGGATGAATCACAAATTTGCTCACCTGTACATATAAATCGGAAAGCTTTCCCAGTATTTCAATTTTATCCGAAACAATTCCAATTTCCTCCCATGTTTCGCGAAGTGCGGATTCAAGAATAGTTTCTCCGGGTTCGGTTCTTCCACCGGGTAAGGCAATCTGGCTGGCATGATGCTTCATGTGTTCCGGTCTTTTGATAAGCAGTGCATAAAGTTCCTCGTTTCTTTCGAAAAGGAGCAACATTACCCCACTGTGTTTTGCGCTCACAAGTTCTTCGGGATCAGCCTTCAGTTTTCGGGCAGAAGGCAACATTTTCAGGTGCGACGATGTTCCGGGCAACTCACACTGCAATACCTCTTTTATTTTATCGGCAATTGGTAACATGAAGTAAAAATAAAAAAATACCCGCCGAAACGGGTATTTTTAAACCTAATCAAATGCAATATAAATAACACAAATACTATTTCTTAGTGAGCAATTCAATTTCTGATAAGTACATCTCCGAAAACCAGATTCTTACAATCTTAAAAATTCGAAGGTCGGGTATCCCTGTTCTCCTGTAGAATTATAATAATCGATAAATCTCAGTTTATAATAATAACCAACGCGGTTTTTCAGAATATAGATTTTCTCGGGCAGTACGGTGTACATCCCATTGTCAAAATCATATTCTTTCCATTCGTAACCGATAATATCCTTCTGGTTTCCAAAGTTCTGCACTTCTGCAATTTCGAAACTGACTTCATCGAACTGATGGATTGAATCTAAAACGGCGCCGGTTTTATGAGGATTCAACAAGACTCCGGTTACAAGATATGGATACGGATCGCCCACATCGGTGAAAAGCAGGGTTGAATACTTTCCAAACTGTAAATCCCAGCTATTCTTGCCGGGCTCAATATCAACAATCCCATTCTCGAATGAAAAACAAACAAAATTTACGGAGGTATCTTTGGCGATAACAACTGTTTGTTCACCACTGCCGTTCAAATTGGCAAAACGAACCACATAATTATTTTCATCCTGTAAATTAAAAGTAACCTTTTTTTCACCAACAGAATTGAAGTTTTCGTCGGTGCCCCTGTCGATTATGTAAACATTTTCAAGTGAAACAGGTTGTCCTTCAGATAATTTATACCAGTTTCCAATAGCTGTACTGTCGAGGTTTCCGTGCGACGGATCAAAATTCATTTCAATTCCGTTTTTGCTTTTCACAGTTTCAAAATCTATTTGACCCGAGTTCCCCGCTAGCATCATTTTCGATGTATTCAGAATTACATGCCATCCTGAGTCGGAAGTTTCAAAACCCAAATCCCATTCCGAAATAAGATTTTGTTTTACGGGTTTGTTTGTTTCCAAATCATAAAAAACCTGGTATTTATAGGTTTCGGTAAGTTCCACTTCTCCCACGGTTAAATTTCCTGTTTCGTGCCGGGGCACCAGTTCATCTTCCTCAAAACACGAAGTAAATGCAAATAGAAGAACCAGATATATTATTAAAATCCTCATAATCAAATTAATACTTTACAAAGTTGACTTTCAGACCAAGAAAATAAGTTCGCCCCCAGCCAACCAGCGACGAAACACCTCCGCCGGAACCGTGCCCCGAACCCGTTCCATTTCCCTGTCCTCCAATTTCTTTATTGTCGAAAACATTTTTGATACCTGTTGTAACAGAAAACCTGTTGTGCCAGATTTTTTTCATAAGACTGATATCGAGGTTGTGAAATTCGTTGATGTAGCCAACTGTAACTTCATCGGATGAATCGTAAAAATAGGTTGGGTATTTACCCGAATACTTGTAAAATACTGAAAGCTTTGCCGTATTTTTCAGAAAGTCTGCATCGAGGCTTGTATTCCAGTTGTTGCTGTAAATAAAATTATCGCTGTCAAACGAATCATCCTTTCTTCCGATTCTCGAATATCCGGCCCGTACATTAAGCCATGATGATTGATAAAACGATCCTGAAATTTCGAAACCAAGGCTTGAAAACTTGCCAGTATTCTCGTTTCGGTAATGAAGCAGATTGTCGGGGTCAACCTGAACTAAACTGATTTTATTATCGATAATGTTATAAAATGGTTTAAGGTCGAAAACCAGTGTTGATTTCCCGGCTGAAAATTTATAATTAACCGAAGTATTAAAACTGTGCGATCGTTCGGCCTGCAAACTGTCGTTCCCTTCAACCTGGTGATTGCTGTCGAAGAAATAAAGATAAAGTTCCTTAAGCGAAGGTGAACGAAATCCACGGGCGTACGAAGCGCGAACAGTTATTTTTCCCGGCTTGTACATTAAATTAACCGATGGAGTGAGAGGTGCATTGTACCTTGTATTGTAGGCCACTCTTATTCCGGGCTGAATTGATAAAACTTCCAGCGGTTTCCAGATTGCGCTTGCAAAAACTGCATAATCGCCAATATTTTCCTGTTCATTATCAATTCGCTTTCCCTTTGCGGTTTCATAATTAATATCGAACCCGGTTTGAAAACTGAACACTGCTTCTTCGGGTGTAAAATTGTAAGTACCACGGGTTATAAACGAATTAAAGGATGATGTATCCTGGTCTTCGGAAGAAGTAGTAAGTGTTTTACTTAAATCGGTTAAATCAACGAGATACTTTTCTTTTTGCCTTTCATAAAACGAATAGGCCGCCAGCATATTAAAACCAGAGTTCTCTCCTATTTTATTTGTTATTTCAGCACTGTTGTTAAAGCGAAAGGTTTTGTACCAGGTATCGTTGGCTTTTTCATAGTAGGGTGGAAATGGTTCGTTCCTGTCAAGAAGGCGCTCGTTAAAAAAGTCTGACTTTAACCGCAACTTTATTTTTTCATCGTTGTAATAATATGATCCTCCGGCATTGTATTGTTCTTTGGGTTTCCATTGTTTTGAACGTGTATCTTCAAGTGAGTATCCGCCAAAAAAGTTTCGTCCGCCGTTCAGTTCGAAAGTGTTTTTACTGTGACGAATGGAAGTAAGAAAGTTAAAATTGTAAGTTCCAACACTTTCGTAATATGAGTTTACACTTGTTTTGTATTGTGAATGTGAATTGTTTTCGGTGATGATATTAATCACACCGCCCAGCGCATTACTTCCATAAATTACTGACATTGGTCCCCCAACCATTTCAATCTGGCTTACATTGTCGAGGTTCAACTGGCTCAAATCAATGTTTCCGTCGAGCCTTCCGATTACCGGAACTCCATCGACAAGAATTTTAATGTTTTCGCCGGTAATTCCCTGCAACGACATGCTTGTTCCTGTTGAAGGATCGTTGGAGAGCCTGATGCCCAGTTCGTCAGATAATATGTCTGAAAGATTGTTTGCAGCTTTACTTTCAATGCGGTCTTTCCCGATAAGTTTTATATCGTAAATTGATTTGTCGGCGCTTACAGGTTTGTATTGCCCGGTTACCACTACCGAATTTATTTCGTAAATCGACGGCTCTAAAATGTATGTTTTATCCTTAACTCCCGGTGAAAGTGTATCAATTAAAGCTTTAAATCCCATGCAACTGATGCTTATAATTTTTCGCTGTGTAAGAGAAAAATTCACCAATCCATTTACATCGGTTATGAAGTAGTCTTTTACCTTGCTGTCAAAGCTCTCAATACAAATATTTGCGTACGGAATTGGTTCTCCCTTCGAAGTTCCGGAGTCAAGTACTTTAACTTTTACCTCCTGTGTAAAAGCTAAAGTACTTATAAAAACTGCAAGCAATGTGATTTTTATCTTCATCAAATCAATTCAGAGAGTCCCGGTTTCAATACAACTTTTGTTAACCTTAAATCTATTTCTTTAAAAATTTCACTGTTTTTACATCGTTTCCTGAACGAACATGCAAACTGTATATTCCTGCAGGCAGTGTACTGATGTTCAGTGTGTTTTTGTTTAATCCGGCACTTTCAGTGTTTAATGTTTTAAAAACCGGCTGCCCCGAAATATTGTAAACTGTAATTTCAGTATCACCGCTAAAATCGTGAATTACATTTATTTCGTGGCTTGCAGGGTTTGGATAAACGGTTAAATTACGTTCTGAGAAATTGTTAATTCCTGTCACTCCCAGATTCTTTTTTACAAATGAATAAGTACCGGTTGCACTTCCGCTGAAACCAGTGAAATACAGTTTCCAGATTGATTTGTCAGTTCCGGCAGTGTCCTGAACAAAATATACAACATCGGGAACTACTACATATTGAAAAGTAGTCATACTAAACGACTTCCAGTCGGAACCAATTTCCGAAAGTGTGTCGTTAAACATTGAGGTCTGGTAGTTCTCAAAATCGCTTTGCGAAACTCCTCCAACCTGTTGTATTTTTACCCCGCTGTTAGCCAAAACTCCTGTTACGTAATACGGAATATTGTAGTCGAAATACCTGGTAAACAGAAGCTGCCATCTTTCAGAAGGCTCTTGCTCAACTACTATATTATTGGCAATTGAATAATGAATAAATGTTTTGTTCTTGTAATCATCTCCATCAAGAGTAATTGTGGTATCGTTTTTATTATCAAGATCAGCATACCTGAACGACCACGAATTTTGAATTGCATTTTTTTGGATGATTGCAAATTTTTTAAAATCTCCGCCGGCAAGTTTTACGATAAAAATGCTGTCGCCTGTAATATTGTGCGAAGTCATGTTATAAGTTCCCCAGCCGTAATCAAATGCGTTTCCGGGTACTGTATTGGTGTTAAAAGCTCCATACTCCCAGTCAGCAACCGAGTTGTACAACGGAGTCCAACCCATTCCGGTTGTGTCCAACGTTTCCCAGTCAGCAATGGTTCCCTTTGGCCATGTATAAACCATCGTTCCGGTTCCATTGTTTGCCAAAACTGAAACACTCATCTGGTTGGTTTTAAATGCAACATCCCAACTGCTGCGTGCTGCCGTTTTTAAAATATCGTTGCTGAAATTGTAATAAACATCATTGGCATAATTTCCTCCGGTTGGCACATCCACCGGTGTTTGCGAAAAAACAGATGTTGTCAGGATTGTTAAAAACAAAAATGTAAAAATTGATTTCATGATAATTCTTTTTAGTTGAAAAGTCTTTTGTGATTAAATCAATAATGATTGAGTTAATCACGATATAAATATTTGTAATTAAATTGTTTAACGGATGTTGCTTTTAAACACTAATCCATGGAATATTGTTTTATGCTGCTATAAATTAATAGCAGAATTTATGATTTCGATATTAATTCAAATCAACTAACAATATAAATAATGAAACACAGGCGGAGCTTTATTTCCCGAACTTGTTGAATAAACGGATTTCCATTTGACATGAAAATTATCGAATTGGAATTGATAAACTTCAGAAAAGTCATCGTATTTGAAACGATGGTGATTCGTTTCTTCGGTTAAAAAATCAGTTGAATAGCAGAATGTACCAATTTCGTGTACAGATATCTCCTGTACATTTTGATTATCTGCCAGGTATTTTGCAGGCGACTGAACCTCAATCTTCTGGTTTCCTGAAACCAGTAATACAAACGGCAAACATACCGTTAGTATCAAGGTTAAAATCTGTCCTGTTGCACCTACAAAAAACATTTTTTACTTTTTAAGTGGGGTAAAAATAAAGAATTAAACAGATTAAACAACAGTTTGAAATTGAGATTAATCAAATCGGATAGATTTGTCGGGCGATATTTTACTAACCAGATAGCTTGGAATTACCATCATTATTGTGGTAAGTACAATGCTCGAAAGGTTGAGTAGCAGCAAGTGAGTTATTGAAAAATTTACCGGAACCACATCGACATAATAGGTGGCCGGATTCAGTTTTATAATGTGCAGCGTTTTTTGTAAAACGATGATAAGAATTCCTGCCAGGTTTCCCCAGAAAAGACCTCGCGCTGTAATCATTACCGCGAGATACAAAAACACACGCCTGATTTTTGGGTTTGTACTTCCCATAGATTTTAATACGCCAATCATTGTGCTGCGCTCAAGAATCAGTACCAACAGCGCCGAAATCATATTGAACCCGGCCACTAGTATCATCAGCGATAAAATCACCCAAACATTCATATCTAAAACCGAAAGCCAGTCGAAAATGGCCTGGTATTGCGAAGTAACCGTTTCGGTTTGCAAAATATCGCTTTCATTTTCCGAGTAGTTAACCACAAGGTCTCTTATTTCCCGGTTTATTTCTTCGATGCGGCTGAAATCGGTAACACTGATTTCGAACCCGCCAATCTGATCTGGTTGCCAGTCGTTTAACCGCTGAACCTGTTTGATGTCGCCAATCACAAACAGGTTATCAAATTCTTCAAGACTTGTGCGGTAAATACCTGCAACCTGCAATTGCAGCATTCGCGGGTAATATTCATTTTCGTTAATGAAATACAAAACTGCTTTATCGCCGGTTCTAACTTTCAGAATTCTGGCAATGTTTTCAGAAATCAGAAAAGCGTTGGTTCTGGCGGAATCGCTGAATTGAGGTATTTCGCCTTCAACAAGATTTTGTTTAAAAAACGACCAGTTAAAATCGGAGTCAACACCTTTAAAAATAATTCCGTGGGTTACATCGATGGTTTTTATGATTCCCGGTTTGGTGGCAAAAACCTGGATCGATTTTATATTTTCCGATTGTTTCAACTCTTTCAGAAAAGGCTGATTCGCTGAAATCGGGGGGATTTCATAAGAGTTTCGGGCATTGTAACTGATGATTTGAATATGCGACCCAAACCCTGTGACTTTATTTTTTATTTCTGATTTAAACCCTGTAATTACTGCTACCGAAACAATCATAACTGCCAGTCCGAGCGCCACTCCAAAAAGTGCGATGCGAATAATTTTCCCCGACAAATGCTGTTGTTTCGATTTGTCGAAGAAAAGCCGCCGGGCAATAAAAAATTCGGTATTCATTTGCTCAAATTACCCTGTTGTTTCTTCATCCTTTACATCAGTGCGGCGATTGATAAACGGAAGCGCCAATAATGAAATCAGCCCGATAAGAATAATCATCACCGTTGAAGAAGTGTGGGCCACAAAGGCGAAAATAACTCCGTTTGCGCCGGGTACGCCATACAGGGCAAGTCCTTCGGTAGCCATAAAATGATAGGCCCCAATTCCTCCCTGTACCGGTGCTACCATCCCAAAACTGGCTAAAACAAAGGTGGTTAATCCGGCAATGGGGTTCAATCCGCTGGTGAAATCGAATGCGAAAAAAATCACATACAACATCAGGTAGTAACACAGCCAGATAAAAACGGAGTGAAACCAAAACCAGCCTTTTTGTTTAATGTTTTTAATTGAAACAAAGCCTTCTTTGAAGTTCATCAGTAAAGCCATCAGCCGTTTAAAAATTGCCGATTCTTTAAAAGTATTTCTGAATAGATAGGCCAGAACAACAGCGAGAACAAACCCGGCAATCAGCCAGGGTGACTGCGTAACTGACGAAATTTTTTCGCTGATTTCGGGATTCTTTTCAATAAAGCGAAGCATTTGCCCGAACTGCATGATAATAACTATCATCAGCAAAACCAGCAACGAAACAACATCGATTAACCTTTCGGCAACAACAGTTCCGAAGAGTTTTGAAAACGAAATTTTTTCGTATCGCGAAAGTACACCGCAACGCGAAATTTCACCCATGCGAGGCAGCGCCATGTTCATCAGGTAACCAACCATTACCGAAAGAAATGTGTTTATAAACCTGGGTTTATGACCGATGGGTTCTATCATCAGGCCCCAGCGAAGCGTGCGGCTGATGTGGCTTATCAATCCAATGATAAGCGAAATAAATACCCAGAAATAATTTACTTCATTCTTCAATACCGATTTGATGCGTTCGATATCCTGGTCTTTGTAAATAAGCCAGAAAATGAAAATCCCGAGGGTAAAAAAGACGAGAAATTTCAGAATTTTAACGATGGTGTTTTTCAAACTGAATTAATTTAGTTGTATTTGCCGGCTGCAATTTTCTGTCTCCGAATTTTTAGTAATTTCGGGCGGCGAAACTAAAAGCCGGTATCAACGGTTCGCGGCGCTAAAATATAAATTAGTTTTGTTAAAATCATCAGTAAAAATTAAGGTTTCAACAGAAATGGAAGAGGCGGAGAGTAATGAATTTTGTAAAACCAAAAAAAAGCCTGGGTCAGCATTTTTTAACCGATCAAAACATCGCGCGAAAAATAGTTGACAGCCTCGATACCGAAATTCGTGATATACTCGAAATCGGTCCCGGGACCGGAGTTCTTACGCAATACCTGCTGCAACGCCCCGAAATTAATCTTCATGTTATCGAAATAGACCGTGAATCGGTCTCTTTTCTTCATCAAAATTTTCCACAACTCGAAAATGTTTGGAGTGAAGATTTTTTAAAATCGCCGGTTGATGAAAAATTTGCCGGCAAGTTCTGTGTAATCGGTAATTTCCCATACAATATTTCATCGCAGATTTTCTTTAAAGTATTAGGAATGCGTAACCGTGTGCCACAGGTTGTAGGTATGGTGCAAAAAGAAGTGGCCGAGCGGATTGCCTCGAAACACGGGAGCAAAAATTACGGGATTCTGAGTGTGATTTTGCAGGCGTTTTATGATATCGAGTATCTTTTTACAGTAAACGAATATGTGTTTTTTCCCCCGCCAAAAGTAAAATCAGCAGTAATCAGGTTAAAACGTAATCAGGTGGAACAACTGACCTGCAATGAAGATTTTTTTGTAACTGTTGTTAAAACCGCATTCAACCAGCGCCGGAAAATGATGCGGAACTCGTTGAAAAGTATTTGTGAAGAAATTCCTGAAATTTATGCTGAAAAACGGCCTGAACAACTTTCGGTAGCCGATTTTATTGAATTAACCCGATTGATTGAAAACCTCATAAAAAAATAACAGTATGCCATTCGAATTTACGACTGATATTGAGCAGCTTAAAAAACTGATTGAGGAAAAAAACATTGAGGAAATCAGCAAACTGATGGAGGAACTCCATCCCGCGGACATTGCTGAACTGATGGAGGATATGAACACCGATCAGGCAAAATTTGTATTTATGCTGCTCGATGGTGAAATGGCTTCCGATGTTTTGGTTGAGATTCCCGAAGCCGACAGAAAACGATTTTTAAAGGAACTTCCACCTGAATTTATTGCCAGTAAGTTTCTGGAGTTTATGGATTCGGATGATGCTGCCGACGTGGTTGCCGACCTCGACGAAGAACGTAAAATTGAGGTTTTAAACGAGATTGAAGATTTTGAACAAGCCGGCGATATTGTTGACCTTCTTGAATACAAGGAAGACACCGCGGGTGGTATTATGGCCAAAGAGCTGGTTACTGTTAACGAAAACTGGACAGTGGCGCATTGTTTAAAGGAAATCAGTATTCAGGCTGAAGAGGTTGATGAAATTTATTACGTGTATGTAATCGATGATCAGGAGAAACTGAAAGGTGTGCTCTCGTTGAAAAAACTGATTCTGAATCCGACAAACACCATCATAAAAAACATTTACAACGACGAGGTAAAAATGGTAACCACCGATACCCGACAGGAGGAGGTGGCCGAAATTATGGACAAATACAACCTGGTTGCCATTCCGGTAGTTGACGATATTGGCAGAATAAAAGGCCGCATTACTTTCGATGATGTGATTGATTTGATTCGTGAAGAAGCTGAGAAAGATTACCAGATGGTTTCGGGTTTGACAGGCGATGTGGAGCCTGGCGATAAGGTTTTTACACTGATGCGTGCCCGTTTGCCCTGGCTTTTGATTGGTTTGTTCGGGGGAATTCTGGGTTCGCTAGTTTTAGGCTCACACGAGTCGCAGTTAAGTAATGCCACCGAACTGGCATTTTTTATTCCTTTAATTGCAGCAACTGCCGGAAATGTTGGGGTACAGTCGTCGGCAATTGTTGTACAAAGTATTGCCAGCGGGGTAAAGGAGTTCGAATCGACAGGTAAAAGGCTTTTAAAGGAACTTATGGTTGCTATGGCAACCGCATCAATTTTTGCTTTACTTATTTTTGGGTATAATTATTTTAGTTCAGGTAATTTGAGTCTGACTTTTACCGTGTCGATTTCACTTTTTATCGTAATTATTTTTGCATCGCTGTTTGGTACAGTTATTCCATTATTATTACATCGGTTAAAGATAGACCCTGCTCTTGCTACGGGGCCATTTATCACTACAACCAACGATATCCTGGGATTGTCGATTTATTTAATGATTGCCCGGATGTTCTTTCACTTTATTTAGCCAAAGTTTAAACACCAGTTTTTCAGTTATACCGAATTCATTGCAACAACCGGATCGAGCCGCGCAGCAGAACGTGCAGGCATAAACCCGGCTACAAAACCAATGATACTCGAAATCAATAAACCCGTGATGATGTTCCCAACAGTTAACACAATGGTAAATTCACTTACATAGCTTACGATTATTGTTCCAATGAAAACCAGAAATAATCCGATGATTCCGCCAAGAACGGATAATACAATTGCTTCGAAAATAAACTGAAGCAGTATAAAATACCTTTTCGCCCCCAGTGATTTCTGAATCCCGATAATCTTTGTTCGTTCTTTAACCGAAACAAACATGATATTTGCAATTCCGAATCCTCCCACTAAAATAGAGAATCCACCGATAATCCAGCCTGCCATATTAAAAACAACAAAGAACTGGTCGAACTGATTCGAAATCAAACTCACTTCATTCAGTGCAAAATCGTTTTCTTCCATAGGTTTTAACCGGCGGAGATTACGCATGATACTTTCAATTTCGGCTGTAAATTTATCACTGTCAATATTTGGTTTTGCTTTAATACAAATGGTTTGACCGCGATCATTGTTTCTTACATCGACCATCGCATAAGATTTGGTAACTGAAATATGAACATTTCTGTCCATCGATGTTCCAAAGGCATCCTGTCCTTTTTTCTCGTAAACGCCAATAATAAGGAATTTAATACCCTGAATTTTTATGGTGTGGTTTACAGGATCAATTCCTGAAAAAAGCTTATCGGCAATTTCAGCACCAATCACAGTAACCGGTGTTCCGTTACGCATTTCACTTTCAGTAAAATAGCGGCCTTTTTCAACTTTCAGATTCCATACATCGAGTAATCCGTAAGTGGTTGCAAGCAAAGTTACATTGTCCATCTGATCGGTTCCAGCCTGCACTGTACGCGAAAAACCAAACAGAAAAGCTACATTATCAAATGTTTTTCCTTGTTCAAGCAGTGTTTCTGCTTCTTCTGCTTCCGGAACCGGGCGATTCAGATAACGCCACCACGGGTATTCCGATTCTCCTTCAGGTGGCATCCAGGGCCATTTCTGAATATAAACCATGTTGTTGCCCAGGCTGTTAAGGCTTTCGCGGATATATCGCTCAAGAGAATCGATAACAGTAAAAACCGAAATGATGGCGAAAATACCAATGGTTATACCCAGTAATGAAAGTATAGTTCGTAATTTATTTACTTTAAGCGAGTTAAAGGCAAAATTGAAACTCTCAAGTATTAATCTTAGTATTAACATCTTTTTTTTCGTCGGTTAAATTAAAACCTGATTTTGAAATTAAAGTTGTACAAAACTAACCTTTTCATTCCAAAATCGAAATGTACGTACTATTAGTGTTTGTTTTTCGTTTTGATTACAGCATTCCTAAACGGAATCTGAAATCTTTTGCTGCATTGCAAAGAAATTTTGCAATGCAGGCTTTTTGTACCAGAAAATGGATTGAATTTTTTATCTTTGCAGGCAAAATTGGAAAAGGGAATAAATGGCTGATAATAAAAAAATTAAGACCGCATTAGTTTCGGTGTTTCACAAAGAAAACCTCGACAGGATAATATTGAAACTGAACGCTCTGAATGTGAAAATTTTAAGTACCGGGGGAACAAAAAGTTTTATTGAATCGTTGGGAGTGCCTGTAACATCGGTAGAAAGTCTTACCGGGTATCCTTCGATTTTGGGCGGTCGGGTAAAAACACTTCATCCAAAAGTTTTTGGAGGAATTCTTTCCCGTCGTGATAATCAGGGTGACGTCAGTCAGCTTACAGAATACGATATTCCAGAAATCGACCTTGTTATTGTTGATTTGTATCCGTTTGAGAAAACAGTTGAATCGGGTGCCGAAGAACAGGAAATCATTGAGAAAATTGATATTGGTGGTATTTCGTTAATCAGGGCAGCAGCCAAAAATTTTGCTGACGTTGTGATTGTTCCATCTCAAAAAGAGTATGTTTCGTTGCTTGAATTGCTGGAGCAGAATAATGGTAGCTTTTCGTTGACAGAACGTCGCTGGTTTGCACAAAGAGCTTTTTCTGTTTCATCGCATTACGACGCTGCGATTTTTGGTTATTTCAATGGTGGGACGGACGACAGTACAGAGAGAATCAGCCTGAATAATGGTGAAATTCTCAGGTATGGCGAAAACCCACACCAGAAAGCCACTTTCTTCAAATTTAGAAATTCGCCACAGGAAGTTTCGCTGGCCAATGCACGTGTAATCCAGGGAAAGGCTCTTTCGTATAACAATATGCTCGATGCCGATGCAGCCTGGAAATCAGCCAGTGATGCTTTTCATTCAGTAAATCATATTCCGAATAAAGTTGCTGTTTCGGTAATTAAACACCTCAATCCATGTGGACTGGCAGTTACCGGAAACATAACCGAATCGCTTGAATTTGCCTGGGAAGGCGATCCAATCAGCGCTTTTGGAAGTATCATCTGTTTTACCGATACTGTTACCAAAGAAGTTGCTGCATGGTTTGGTAATAAATTCGTGGAAATTATAATTGCGCCGAAATTCACCGATGAAGCGCTTGAAGTATTTAGCAGTAAGAAAAATCTGAGATTACTCGAAATACCGGTTAAAAACGAAATTACCGGTGAAAAGTTATATCGCTCGATTAGCGGCGGAATGCTGGTTCAGGATGAAGATGAAGGGATGGATCAACAGTTTGAAACAGTGACCAGTAAGTTGTTTGAACCCTCAAAAATGAATCTGGCCAAATTCGGTATCACAGCATGTAAACATTTAAAAAGCAATGCTATAGCTATTGTTACTGAAAACGAAAACGGTTCGTTTTGGCTAACCGGGGCAGGAATGGGGCAACCCAACCGGCTCGACAGTCTTCGCCAACTGACAATGCCTCGTTTCAGTACGAAAAAGGGTTTGGAGATTGGAAATTCTGTGCTCATTTCGGACGCATTTTTCCCGTTCCGCGACAGTATTGAAGCCGCCAATGAATATGGTGTTAAATATATTGTTGAACCGGGTGGAAGCATTCGCGACAATGAAGTGATTGAAGCATGCAATGAATTTGGTATTGCAATGGCCTTTACAGGTCGCAGGCATTTTAAACATTAATATTAATTTGATTCTTTTTAAAGAATAGATAATCAGTAAATTCACATGGGACTATTTTCATTTTTAACGCAGGAAATTGCCATCGATTTGGGAACGGCCAACACGATTATCATCTATAACGATAAAATTGTGGTTGACGAACCTTCGATTGTGGCCATCGATTTGAAAACCGAGAAAATGGTGGCAATTGGCGAAAAGGCCCGGCAAATGCAGGGAAAAACTCATGCCAACCTGAAAACAATAAGACCGTTGCGCGACGGAGTGATTGCCGACTTTAACGCTGCCGAGCAGATGATAAGGGGGATGATAAAAATGATCAATCCCAAGCCACGGATGTTTTCACCCGCGCTGAAAATGGTAATTTGCATTCCTTCGGGTAGTACTGAGGTTGAAATCCGTGCGGTGCGTGACTCATCGGAACATGCTGGTGGCCGGGAAGTTTATATGATATACGAACCTTTGGCAGCTGCCATTGGGATTGGCCTCGATGTTGAAGCGCCTGAAGGAAATATGGTGGTTGACATTGGGGGCGGAACNNGATGATCTCACTGCCGATATAATGGAATACATGCGTCATCAGCACAATATAAAAATCGGAGAAAGAACAGCTGAAGAAATTAAAATACACGTTGGTTCTGCTTTGTCGCAGCTGAAAGATCCACCACCTGATTTTGTGGTTCAGGGACCAAACCAGATGACGGCACTCCCAATTGAAGTTCCTGTTTCATACCAGGAGATTGCGCACTGTCTCGAAAAATCAATCTCAAAAATTGAAACTGCTGTTTTGAGTGCACTGGAGCAAACACCTCCTGAATTGTATGCCGATATTGTAAATAAAGGTATTTGGCTGGCTGGTGGAGGCGCATTGTTGAAAGGCCTTGACAAACGACTGACCGACAAAATCGGGATAACATTCCACATTGCTGAAGACCCGTTAAGGGCTGTAGTGCGTGGAACCGGAATTGCCTTGAAAAATGTCGATAAATTTTCATTCCTGATCAAATAGCGATCGGGAATTTTCTTTTCCTGTAAAATGAGAGCTCTTTTTCGATTTTTTTTAAAGAATTATGCATTTTTCCTGTTTCTTTTTCTGGAAGTGCTCTCGTTTATACTCATTTACAATTTTAACAGTTATCAGAAAGCCCGGTACCTGAATTC
>DPCJ01000171.1 GCA_003516705.1 Prolixibacteraceae bacterium
TTTAAAGAGTAATATCCTGTTTCAGATAAAATGCTTGAAAATACGTAAAAAATTGTATATCAGTGAATTATGTTATTGATATTTTTTACTTGAAAAAGTGGTATTATATCTTACAAAAATGCAGATTTATTTAAAAATTATCCTTACTTTGGGTGCGGATAATCCAAAATTCGACATTGTAAAGTTTAAAAAAACAACAAATCAAACTTGCATCCGATGACTATCGTAAAAGAGATCAATCAGTTTTATAACTATCATAAATTCAAATATTTAATATCATTCATCATGTAATTACTAATTGTACTATGAAAAAAACGTTAGCTATTCTCTTTGTTTTGTGCCTGTTTGTCCAGGTGGCAATAGCACAAAAGAGGTCAGTTTCCGGCGAAATCCGTGAAAAAAAGACCAATGAGTTACTTCCCGGAGTAACAGTACTTGAAAAAGGTACTTCAAACGGGACAGTAACCAACACAGACGGACAGTACCAGCTTTCGGTTTCGGAAGGGGCTACGCTGGTAATCAGTTATGTTGGTATGACAAGCCAGGAAATTAAAATAGGCAGTTCGTCAACCATCAATGTAAGTCTCGAATCATCGTTCGAGGAACTGGAAGAAATTGTTGCTGTTGGTTACGGTACGCAAAAGAAGACCAACCNNNNCCTCAATTTACGGTGCAAAAGCTGCTTTTGGGGTAATACTTATTACAACCAAAAAAGGAGCAAAAAACGAAAGTGTAAATGTTTCCTACTCGGGTAATCTGGCATTCCAGAATATTTCGAAAAAAATGGAAATGGCTGAACTCGATGCACTTGAATATTCCACACTTGCTTTTGAACGCGTGGGTGGGGTAGTAGCCGGAGCTTTTTGGCAAATTACACGCGAAGGATATGAAAAAGCCAAAATCTGGCAGGAAACCTATGGTGATGTGGTAAAAGCTGATGACCCGATGGTGTNNTTGATTAAGCCGGCCAAAACAGACGATTTTCAGCGTTACAATGGTTCAGTCCGGTTAAGTACCGATATCACTGACAATCTGAAAGTGTATGCCGGTTCGATGTATTCGAAACGCAACAAAAGATATGCGTATGCAACAAATTCAACCACTGCCGACCCATGGCTTTATATTTATCGTTGGGGGCCAACTTACCCTTTTACCACAGAAGATGGCGATCCGCTTCGCAGTCCGGCATATGAAATGTCGGCAGCAAATACAGCGAATCAGGAAACCAATTACCTGAGCATGAACGGAGGATTCAATTATACTCCGATGAAAGACTGGAAAATCAATTTTGATTATACTCATGCGAACCAGGAATACACACAAAAAAATCCTGGTACAAGATATACAGCCCGCGATACATGGTCGTCGGCAGTTGCCAAAAACGATGCTTCGGGTAATCGGATTTATGTAAACAGCGCTGGGGAAGAAGTACCTTCGACAGCCGAAGGTGCCATGCCGGCTTATAAGTTGGTTATGAAAACCTATACAGGTGTTGGCGCTAACCCTGATCATGTTTACCAGATTGGTTCGAATATACAATGGAATACAGTTAACCTGAACACCACCTACGATTTGAATTTCGATGATGTGCATAAGTTCAATTTTATGTTGGGTATGAACAGTGTAAGTATGACAAGCACCTCGAACTGGTCGCAGATTACGCAATTGGTGGATTATGAAAATCCGCAATTTAACCTGGCTTACGGTACGCAGACTGCCGGTGGAAATCAATACTGGGAATCGCAGCTGGGATATTACGGTCGTATTAATTACAATTTCAAAGAAAAATACTTATTGGAAGCGAACCTGAGGTATGACGGAACTTCAAAGTTTCCAACTGATTTGCAGTGGCGCTGGTTTCCGTCATTTTCTGCTGGCTGGCGTGTAAACGAGGAATCGTGGATGGAATGGTCTGAATCGTGGATGGATGCACTTAAAGTTCGGGGTTCGTGGGGTACAATCGGCGACCAGTCGGTTCCTAATTCACTTTATGTCCCAACCATGAGTGGTTCGATGACCAGCTGGCTGATGTCGAATTCAAGACTCTACCAGTTTGGTACACCGGGATCTGTTTCAACATCAGTAACATGGCAGGACATTACCACACTCGACCTTGGTCTTGATGGACGTTTTCTGAAAAACGAACTTGGTTTTGCATTCGACTGGTATCAACGCGATACTGAGAATATGATTGTTCCGCTCGAAGGAATTCCTGCAACTTTTGGTACCGGCGCTCCGCAAAGTAATTATGGATCACTTCAGACAAACGGTTATGAAATTCAGCTCGATTATGCACACAGGTTTAAAAATGGATTGGGTATCAGCATGGTGGCTACATTCTCTGATGCAATAACCAAAATTACCGAATACGGTTCGACACAAAGTATCGACAGCTGGTATGTGGGTAAAACCTATGGCGAAATCTGGGGTTACGAAACCGACCGCCTTTATCAGAAAGAAGATTTTGAATATGGCTCGGATGGTAAACTGCAAAAAGTGGAAGTTACCAATCCAAACGGAACAAAATATACTGTTTATAAACAGGCAGATCCAAACTCACCTACCCAGGGCAGGTTACAATCGGGTAACTTCCTTTTTGGTCCCGGCGATGTGAAATTTAAAGACTTAAATGGCGACGGTGTTATTGATCCGGGTAATCGTCTTTTGACAAATGCTGATGGTGAAGCTGACTACGGCGATCTGAAAGTGATTGGAAATTCAACACCGAGATACCAGTATGGTTTACGGGCAGGTGCCGACTACAAGGGTATCGACTTCTCTGTATTTATTCAAGGCGTTGGAAAACGGGATGTCTGGGGAGATGGATTTTTGGCAATTCCCGGGTATCAATCGTCTGATGGTGCTATGCCACAGGCCATTGCAGGCGATTTCTGGCGCGAAGATCGTACCGATGCGTTTTATCCGGCACCTTATAA
The DNA here is from genome assembly GCA_003516705.1 of Prolixibacteraceae bacterium. Lineage (GTDB taxonomy): Bacteria > Bacteroidota > Bacteroidia > Bacteroidales > Prolixibacteraceae > Draconibacterium. The sequence continues at coordinate 2,937 of DPCJ01000171.1, forward strand.
CATGGCCGGTAGCAGCACTACACTCAACATGCAGGTACAAACCCGTTACCTTTTGAATATGGCTTACACACGTATTCAAAACATCACACTTGGTTACTCATTACCTGTTTCTGTAATTAGTAAAGTAAATATCAGCAAAGCGCGTTTCTATGTTTCGCTCGAAAACTTCTTTACTTTCGACAATCTGGGCGGGTTGCCAATCGATCCTGAAGTAATTTCGGGTTACTCCATGTGGAATTCCTCAAACTACAATTTAGGGCGCACGGGTATTGGGGTTCCAACTTACAAAAGTGCTTCGTTTGGCCTTCAGTTAAACTTCTAAAATACAGGAAATATGAAAAAGATAATTATAGTTTTATTGACCGCAGTAACACTTGTATTCAGCAGTTGTGAGGATTATCTCGATAAACCATCGTTAACAACTATGAATGACGATAATTACTGGACAAGCGAAAACAGTCTTCGCTTATTTGCCAATGGGTTTTACTCCAACTATTTTGTAGGGTACAACAGTGCCTGGGGTGTTGATTATGCACCACTCCGTGGCTACACTTTTTCCGATGACCTTGCTTCGGCGGGTAAACAGGGTGGTTTTGAAACAC
>DPCJ01000097.1:0-13858 GCA_003516705.1 Prolixibacteraceae bacterium
CGGCACTTTCCTTGAAAACATGTAATACTTTATCGCCGGATTTGTTTATTTCCCAAATTCCCTGCCCATCAATACCCATTAAAAGGGTTGAATCAGAATTTTCCTCAATGGCAAGAATTGGTTGTTTCGGAATATTTGACTGTAAAACCTGTATAAACACCCCTGAATTTAAACTAAAACTATATAAGCCATTTGACAGGGTTCCTATCCAAAGTTTGTTTTGATTTTCGTCAAAACAAATTGATGATACTGCAAACGATTCTGTTTGTTTATTTTGAAAAATTGTTTTGCTCTGATGCGTTTGAATATCAAATTGTCTGATACTTTCGCAGCACGTAATTAACAAATGCCTGTTATTAAACCAGGTTAATGTATATCTTTCATTTGTTTCAATATCTATTCTCTCCAATTCCCCATTATGGAGTTTAAACAAGCCTGTACTCAACGCAATCCAGAAATCATTATTTACGTCTGTCAATAATCCAAAAACATCAAAATTTTTATTATCAAAGTGTTTATTTAAATTTAAAACCAGTTCGAATTTATCGCTAACCGGATTGTATTGAAAAATCTGACCATTATTAGTGTATGCTGTAAGTTTTGAGTTCTCGAAAATAAGCCAAACCATCAATACTCCTTCTGTTTCGTACGGAAGCTGATAAATGCGGTAATCATCATCAGTAAGTCTTAAAATTCCGGTTTTTGATGAGGCCCAGATAAACCCATTGTCATCTTTGCACACCGAATTTGTAACTCTGACAGAAATGCCAAACAAAGAGTTCACACTGTTGAATTTCACTGCTAAAGCATTGAAAAAAAACACAATAAAAACAAATAAAAGCATCGTGTGCCTTAAAAAAACAGACATGTATTTCTTTGTCTGGTTAAGCATTTTTCCTTTTTACAATTTTGAAATCATCCATCTTTTAAAGCCAAGAAAATACTGTTTTCAAAATTGAGTAAAAATTCCGGTTTATAAAACTTATTTGTTTAGCTCATTAACTATCTCAATAAAGATTATCACATTAACAGCAATTTAACACCTAAAAATAAACCTATTACCAGAATGTCGCGTGGATTATTTTTTTTGAAGTGATTTGCAAATGAATGCCGAGAAAATTTAAAAATCCGGTAATTTTTTGATTTACCGGATTTTTAATTGACTTGTGTCTGAAAATGTGGGCTGTACTGGATTCGAACCAGTGACCCCTACCCTGTCAAGGTAATGCTCTAAACCAACTGAGCTAACAGCCCTTCTTTCGGCAAAAATAACAAAAACAAAAAAGGCACAGTGCTGTGCCTTTTTTTATTTCATATCAAAAACGCAATTATTCTACATTAAAAATTTAAGCAGGAAAAGTATCGCAAGAATGATAGTAACAATCGAAATATCTTTGAATTTACCTGTCAATACTTTCAGAATTACAAATGACAATACTCCAAATAAAATACCTTCTGATATTGAATAGGTTAAAGGCATCATAACAATAGTCAGGAATGCAGGAATTGACTCAGTAAAATCATCAAAATCGATGTTTTTTACCGGGGTCATCATCATTGCACCAACAAGTATTAAAGCAGGAGCAGTTGCTGCACCCGGAATCATCAGAAAGATTGGCGAAAGAAAAAGTGCCAGCAACATGAGTCCGGCTACGGTAAGGGAAGTAAGACCTGTGCGTCCGCCTTCGCTAACACCGGCAGCACTTTCAACATAAGTGGTTACGGTTGATGTTCCCAACATGGCGCCAACAGTAGTACCAACCGCATCGGCCATGAGTGCTTGTTTTACTCGTGGTACACGACCCTCTTTATCGAGCATATTGGCTTTTGATGAAACCCCGATTAAAGTACCCACTGTATCAAACATATCAACAAAAAGGAATGTAAATGTTATAAGCAACATATCCATCGTAAATATTTCAGTCCATTCGAATTTCATAAAAATCGGACTTAATGACGGAGGTGTAAGATTAAAACTTTCGGGCAAATGAGTTACGCCAACCGGCAATCCGATAACAGCTCCAATCAGGATTCCGTATAAAAGAGCGCCTTTCACTTTAAGGGCGAGTAAAACGCCTGTAATCACGAGGGTTACCAGTGCAACTGCAGCGCCTGCATTTTCAGTAAGGTTGGTCACATCGCCAAGTGTTACAAAAGTTGCCGGGCTACTTACAATGATACCTGCATTTTTTAATCCGATGAACGCGATAAACAACCCGATACCCACCGAAATGGCGTGTTTCATATTCATCGGTATTGAATTCACAATCATTTCACGAATGTTAAACGCAGTTAAAGCGATGAAAATCAAACCTTCGATAAAAACTGCTGTGAGTGCAAATTGCCATGAATGGCCCATCCCCAGTACAACTGTAAATGCAAAAAATGCATTGAGTCCCATTCCGGGTGCAAGAGCAAAAGGAAGTTTTGCATACAAAGCCATAACCAGCGTGGCAATCAAAGCAGAAAGAGTAGTGGCCGTAAAAACAGCCCCTTTATCCATTCCGGTGGCACTTAAAATATCGGGATTCACGGCCAGAATATAGGCCATGGTCATAAATGTTGTTAACCCTGCCAGAACCTCTGTTTTTACGGTGGTTTTATTCCCCGTAAGGTTGAAAAATTTTTCTAACATAATTAATCCGATTAATGGTTAAAATGTCCATTTGGCACCGAGTGTCGGCATTGTATTAAAACCTTCCATTCCAGCAAAATTATAGCTGAGTTCAACTTCTCCTCCTACAGCAAAATGAGAGCATATGTTATACCATAACTGTGGTTCACTTAAAAAAGTAAATTCAGCATCGGTTTTACTATCAAAATTGAAATCTGAGTCTTCTTTCCAGAAATCGGCAAAACCTGTGAAGGCCATTTTCCCTTTGGCAAAATTTACATACCAAACACCAGTTAACTGAAACGAATGTTGTTTTTTCTGAATCTCTTTATAAAGCACTTTTAACGAGAACCCTTTTGAAAAATCTTTGGCATTTACCGAATAATCGATACCACCAAGCCAGGCATTGTTTACCGAATAAAAACCGTTTACATTGGCTATTTTTCCAAATCCACCATTGTACTCACCATGAATTCCGATGGGCGACTTTTTAATTGTCATCACTCTTGCAATTTCAAAATAGGCGTTGCTCATAAAATCATGGCCTGGAATTCCATAATCAAAATCGATAAAGAAAAATGTATTACCCATCTTATCGGGTTTGAACATTTCAACCGTGGTGGTTACAAACTTCCGGTCTTTCCCGAAATCGTAGTGAAGCTGAACGTTTTGGGCACTGATGGCTGTTGCAAAAGCAATCATTGTAAAAAACAGCAGAATTTTTTTCATATGATTTGATTTAATTTAAGTTAAGCTCCAAAAATATACAATACAGTTATTGCGCCTACCCAATGTTTATAGATTGTTTATAAAATACTGCTTACACATTGGAACTAAAAAAAGAACCCCGGTCAGGACGACCGGGGATTATTTTTTGAAATGGGAAGATAAAAAATATGGGTCTTATAAATATAAGTTCTGAAAACCCCGGTAAGGTAACCCCAAAAACCAAACTATTTTTGCATTGCAGTATTTAAAAATACATTTACCTTGTATAACTTTCTGTATGATTGAACAATATTCTCTATAAAGTTTTCGCCTAAAACTTCATCATCGCTCAATTTATGTGTAAATGCAAACGATTTGTATTTTAACACCTCAATAAATTCATGGTCCAAAGCAAATCCTTTGGGTGCAGTCTTTAACTTGTCATCAAACATTTCATGGTAAACTGCTTTAAAATCGGGGTCATTAATTATCGAAGAAAATTCATCTCCATTTTCGGCAATGAAATTCCTTATGTTTTTCAGCGTGTCGTTATCGGGCATATAAATTCCGCCTCCGGCAAAACTTGCTTCTGGCTCAATATGAATGTAATATCCTGCAAAAACAGCCTTTTTGCCCCCTTTTGCAATGTAACTTCCAAAGTTGGTTTTATATGGACTTTTATCATGCGAAAACCTGACATCCCTGAAAATTCTGAAAAGACAATCGGATGGATTTAATGCAGGAATTGTATTATCAAATTTCCTGATTTCATTTATCAGCACATCGGTTAAAAACAAAATCTTTCCTTTGCTTTCATCGTACCATTTTTTGTTGGTTTGAAACCATTCGCGGTTATTATTCTTCGCCAATTCTTTTAAAAACAACATCACATTTTCCATCACCTGTTTTTTTAAATTATTTTTACCCGGTTTGATTGCAGTTACAATAACCAAAAGTATGAAAAAGTTTGCTTTGATAGTTGCCGGTGGGAGCGGAACCCGCATGAAAAGCGATGTTCCAAAACAATTTATAGAAATCGCAGGCTTACCTGTGATTATGCATACCATAAACACATTTGAAAAGTTCGAACCTGAATTTGAGTTTATTTTAGTTCTGCCTGAGTCACAAATTTCAAACTGGCATCTTCTCTGTAAAAAACATCTTTTCAATATTAAACACAAAATTGCATTTGGCGGTGCAACCCGCTTTTATTCAGTAAAAAACGGACTTAATCTGATTGAAGACGAAGGGATTGTGTTTATTCACGATGCCGTGCGACCACTTGTTTCTGATGCCACAATTCAAAACTGTCTTGATTGTGCAATAACCAAAGGGAATGCACTTCCGGTAATTTCGGTAACCGACTCCGCAAGAATTGTTGATGGCGATAAAAATCGGCCAGCCGACCGTTCTCAGATTTACCTGGTTCAAACGCCGCAAACATTTCAGACTTCGCTTATTAAAAATGCGTATCAGATTACGCGGACTGACAACTTTACCGACGATGCCACTGTTTTGGAGAGTACGGGCGCAACAATTAACCTGGTTGAAGGGAATCGTGAAAACATAAAAATCACCACTCCTGCCGACCTTATCATCGCTGAAGCATTTTTTAAAATGAAGTGAATTCGGGCTTATTTCTTTTCTTTCTGGTAAATCGACTTCAATTCATAAATATCCAACTTGTCAATTCCAAGCTCTCCGCCGATTGTATATAAAATCATATCTTCTCCTTCTCCCGGTGTAAAACAATTTGAGATTACTGTTTGCCCGTCGTTGGCAAATATTTCGATTGATGAACGGTCGATGAGAATTTCAAGTTTGATTTTGTTATCAACGGGGACAACCGGCACTGAACTGTTTAAAACTGTTAGCAATCCGCGCTTTACGTTATATTGAATTTCAGTACCCGAAATCTTTTTCCCATGTCTGACCAAAAATCCAAAATTATCGGCAGTTTTAAGGTCAAATTCTCCAACAATGCGGAAACAATCCCCTTTTACACTTTTTGTTTTATTTTCGTTAATCCCCGGAATCAGAATTTTATTCTCCCAGCTGTGATGTTTTTCCTGCAATGATTCAATTTCTTTTACCGGTTTTCGAACAAGTTTATATCCGAAGCTGAATTTTGTAAGCGATATTTCGCATGGAATCGACATTTGTCCGTTAAAAGGCATTCCCGGAAACTCTCCTCCCTTCATCCAGGCAATCTGAATTGTCCGTCCATCCGATGCAGGGATGTTACTCCAGGTTTGAGTGGCATAATAATTAGTTCCCATATCGCTTTTAATTTTTGCTGATTCCGGCGTAAACTCTTCGCCATTAAAAGCTCCAATAAAATAACTTCCATCGCCATCAAAAAGTAACCATTTAAATTCATCCGGACGGTTGGTAACCTTGAGTTTCACCAGGTCAGGACATTCAAAAAAACCATTGATGTGGCTTTTCCATTGCCAGTCGATCAGATTTTCTGAAGTATAAAAAGAAACACCCTTGCTTTTTTCGTCTTCGGTTTGTTTGCGGTAAAGAACCATAACCCATTTTTGTGTCTCCTCGTGCCAGATTACTTTCGGATCCCGGGCATCGTCCTTTTCATCAAATGGAATTACCGGATTGCTTTCCCATTTTATCCAGGTACGCCCCTTATCAGTACTGTAAGCTACTCTTTGCCCGCATTTCTGACTTGTATAAAAGGCAACCAATGTTTTCACATCACCATCCTGTTTTTTTAGCAAATTATGTTCATCAACGATGGCTGATCCTGAAAATGCTGTACATAATTCTTTGTCTTTCGAATCATTATCAGGGTAAAGCGCAACAGGCAAATGTTCCCAGTGAAACAGGTCATTACTTACCGCATGACCCCAGTGCATAAATCCCCACTCATTGCCATTTGGGTTGTATTGATAGAATAAATGGTACTCTCCATCATAATAAACAAGGCCATTCGGGTCGTTATGCCAGTTCTTTTCAGGCGTAAAATGAAATTGAGGCCTGAATTTCTCGTTGAATTTTTCCTCTTCCTTGTCACGCGCATTCAGCTTAAACACAAGTAATACAGCGAGAAAACCTGTTAATAAAAATCTCATAAGTTTTAATTTAATAAAATATTTTTCAAAACTAAACTATAAAAAAGCTTGCAATAAAAAAATATTATTACTACGTTTGAACTTTACAAACCCATAAATTAAAACTGTCATAAGGCAGGCGCTTTGGTTACCTTAATTTGGTGACGCATTTTTAAGGATCCAAAGGACATATTTTTTAGAATTTTGAATTGAGGCAGAGGACTCAGTTTACGTGCTGTGAAATGGTACAGGTATTTTTACAAACCCGTTGATTGAATTTTCACTTTACAAACCCGTTCAATCAGATTTAAACTGCACATTATCAGCATCTAATACATTGGGCTAATGTTCTCTTTTCTGCGCTAGCTGCCTTTATCAGCCAAAGTTTGTGGTGTTGCAAACCATTAAATCGAATTGAAATGAAACGGACGCTTATTTCACTTCTTTGTTTTGTGGCTGTTAACATAACTTTTGGTCAGCAAAACTTTACCGGCGAAACTGCCGATGTCACTGAATCAGTTAATATCTCGCTTGATGAGGTAAATCAGGTATTTACACCTTCGGAGGTAAATTTTTCGAACCTGAAATCGGGAGAAGCCCTGAGAACTTTTAATGTAACATTTGAAAATGTTCCGGAAAATGCTCAAACAGCAATAAATCATGCTCTTGCAATCTGGGAAGAACACATCTCATCACCGGTTTCAATCAATGTTACGGTTAAATGGGAAAATTTGCCTGATAACCAGCTTGGAAACGGAAAACCAGCTTTGTTTTACAGAAATTTTAAAGGAACTCCAATCGCAAATGTTTTTTATCCTGTTGCACTTGTCGAAAAAATCCTTTCGAAAGAATTTAATAACCCTGATGATGCAGATATTATATGCACATTTAACAAAAACAAATCCTGGTATTTTGGCACCAATGGCAGCACTCCAGCTGACAAATACGACCTTGTAACAGCCGTTTTGCACGAAATTGGACATGGCCTCGGAATTTCAGGCTTTTTCAGTAACGTTGATGGTGTTGCACAATACAGCAACTCAAGCAGTTCGCCTGCTATTTACGACTACTATCTCTTCAACGAAAACAATCAACGGATTGCTGACAAAACCAACTTTGCTTGTCCTTCAGTTGAACTTACTCAGCAATTAACTTCAAACTCACTTTACTTGACCAAATCTGCCGTAGCTCAGCCAGTTGCAGTTTATGCACCTTCCAATTGGATTAATGGTGTAAGTATTTATCATTTAAAAAGTACCGAAGATAATGCGGAATTTATGAAAGCTTATGCTTATAAAGGTGAAGCAATTCATAATATCAGCGACCGGATGGTTTTAGTTCTCTCAGGAATTGGCTGGGATGAAACTGAAAAAGAAGGAATCAACACCGCAGCTAACGATGAAATTTTTAATACTTCAGCAATAAATGTTTACCCTAACCCATGTTCAGGCACCCTAACATTTGATTGTTCGAATACAGATAATCAATCTTCAGTTGAGATTAGAATCACAGATTTGATGGGCCGGGTTGTTTACCGTGAATCAAATTGTGATGTTCAAATTAATCCTTCCCTCAATGTTGATTTATCTGCATTTCAATCAGGTATTTATCTTGCAAGTGTTACAGATATAAATAATAACACCTTCACAAAACGAATCATAAAACAGTAAAAAAATGAAAACATTATTATTAGTTGCTTTTGCCGCCGCAGTAATTGGGTTAATCGCCTCAGCAGTTATTCTTTTCAACCTGGTTTTCTCGAAAAAGAGCCAGATAATTTAGAAGATGATTGATGTAAAATACTTTGTTAAATACAGAGGTTACGAAAAAAAATGCTGATTTATTCAGCATTTTTTTTTATCCTTTGGCGTGTGAATGAAAAAATAACATTCGGCAGTCAGTTATGCCAACTCCCGAACAATTTTCATGTTTCTTTTGTCATTTAATAAAATATTGAAATTGAAAAGGATTTTTATACTTATTGCTGTTTTTTTAAGCTCTGCTGCTTTTCTTAAAGCTCAGATTTCGATTAAAAAACAAGGAATTGTTATTCCTCCTTCCGTATGTTATGCTTCAGGTAAAACTGAGAAATCATTTGTTCCGCCACCCGNNCGCCACCCGCAGAGTTTATGCAAAAATCAGGGATGGAAAAGAAATCGGATTTCATAATAACCTACAGCCTTTTCCCTGACGATGCAAAAACTGCGTTTGAATATGCTGTTTCCATTTGGGAACAGCTAATTGAATCTTCAGTACCCATCAGGATTAAAGCCAGTTGGCGTTCACAAGACAGTAATGTTCTTGCCAGCGCCGGGCCATCTGATTATTATTCTAATTTCGATTATGCACCTCATACCAACCGATTTTACCCGATAGCCTTAGTAGAAAAAATAACAGGAAAAGAAATTTCTGGTTCGGGAGTACCGGATATTGAAGCGACTTTTAACAAAGACATCAAATGGTATTATGGAACTGATGGTGAAACTCCTGATCAATTGTATGATTTTGTAACTGTTGCACTGCACGAAATTGGTCATGGTCTTGGATTTACAGGCTTCTTTTTTGTTACTGGCAGCAAGGGTGCTTATGGTAACGAAACCATTGGCGATGCAGCTGCTTTCGATATTATGGTGGTTGATGCAAACAACAGAAACCTGCTTGACACCTCATTTTACGAGTTGGCCTCAACAAGGCTTTACAATGCCTTTGTATCTCAGGCACTGTTTTCAAACAGTCCTTCTGCAAAACTGACAACTCCCGGCAGCAAAATCCGGTTATATGCGCCTTCGGCCTGGAGCGACGGATCCAGCATCTATCACTTAAACGATGACACCTACAGTTATGGCAATGAAAATTCGCTGATGACCCACGCCATTGGGAAAGGTGAGGCCAATCACGACCCCGGACCAATTACGCGAGGAATACTTGCAGATATTGGCTGGAAAATAATGAAAATTGATTTTGAAAAACCACATGATATTGAAACACCAAAACCAATCGATTTTAAACTTGTGATTAAAAGTGATATCGCAATTGATTACACAAAACTTTTTGTGTACTTCTCTACCGACTCGTTTAAAACTCACCGCGACTCAGTATTGTTGATACAGGATATTAAACCCGGACAATTCATCGCTTCCATAATTCCTGACTTGAACACAAAACGAATTGATTATTTTGTGAGTGCCGGCGACATACAAAACCGGGTATTTAATCTGCCAACAGAAGCGCCTGCCGAATTGTATTCAGTTCACATCGGCCCCGACAACCAGAATCCTGAAATCAGCCACAACCCTCCTCCCTATTTCGTATTAAATGGCGACGAGATGCAAATTTCGGCCACAGTCACTGATAACGTTGGCGTTGATACAGTATTTGTGGAATACTCGGTGAATGGAATACCTGATAACTCTTTCGGATTACCTGCACAAACAGGAAACGTGTTTAAAGGCGTTTTTCCGGTTCCTCAAATTCAACTTAACGATGGTGACATAATTACCTACCGGATTCTTGCGATTGATGGTTCAGCAGCAAAGAATATTACTGTCAGCCCAACAAATGGAACATATTCATTTAAAATTGAGAAACTTTTCAGCCCGATTACAGGCTATTTTAACGATTTTAACCACGCAACGTCCGATTTCGTAATATCCGATTTTGAGATTTACAAAGCAGAAAATTTTCTGAATGCCTCACTACATAGCCCTCATCCGTATCCGAGCCCAAATAATAACAACTCAAGTTTCGATTTTACAACCATGCTTAAATACCCAATTATTCTGAAATCAGGCGGAAAAATGAGCTACGACGAAGTGGTTTTGGTTGAGCCGGGTGAAGTTTTATCAAAGTTTGGAGATGATGACTTTTGGGATTATGTGATTGTTGAAGGCAGTAAAGACAATGGCAAAACATGGCTTCCGCTGGCCGACGGTTACGATTCTGGCTCAAATACGGTTTGGGAATCAAAATACAAAGAAAATATAGATAGTGAACAGTTTTCAAAAACTATAGGTATCCCCGACTGGTTTATCAATCACGAAATCAATCTGCTCAGTAATGGAAATTTTCAGGTAAATGATACAATTCTTGTCCGTTTCAGGTTGTATTCCGATCCGTATGCACATGGTTGGGGGTGGACAATCGATAACCTCAGAATTCAAGATCCCGTTGCGAATAATGAAATGGCTCTTTTACCGGGGAACGCCCAATTTTACCCAAACCCAACCCAGGATTTACTGAATATTGAAATCAAATTTAACGTTCCGGTTAAAATACTTACAATTGAAATACTTAACATTTACGGGCAAAAGCTTGAATCGATTACCGCACAAGGTGTTGCAGGTGAATACAAAACAAACACCGATTTTAAGAACTTGCCAGTAGGATTGTATATCATCCGAATTCTGGCAAATGGTGAGTCAATATTACAAAAGAAAATACTACACAATTGACGAAACAATAATTTAAAATCAGCATCAAAAATGTCGTTCAGGTTTCAATTTTAAAATATATCTATATATTTACGCCGTATTTAAATATTTATGAGAACTATTGCTAACATTTCCTATTTCTGGTTTTACTTTTATTATGGTTCACAACTCGGGATCAGAAAGTAGGGTATTGTTATAACTGAAAATATTTTACCAAAAGGTCTCGAAAAATTCGGGGCCTTTTTTATTACATATCAAATGAAAACAACAATTATCGGACTTGGATTGATTGGTGGTTCGCTGGCAAAGGACTTGCGGAAAAGCCATTTTGCCACCGAAATTATAGGTGTTGAAAGCAATCCGGAACATGCCAGTCAAGCAGTGGAATTAGGCCTTGTTGACAGGATTGAACCGCTTGAAGAAGCAGTAAAGAATACTGACCTGGTGATAATTGCAATTCCGGTTGACAAAGAAATCGAAATATTACCGTTAATACTCGACAATATTGGCTCTGGTACTACTGTAGCCGATATGAGTTCAACCAAACGCGAAATAATTCAGTCGGTTAAAGACCACAAAAGAAGGAGAAATTTTGTTCCGGCACATCCCATGTCAGGCACTGAAAATTCAGGTCCCACGGCCGCGCTCGAAGAATTATTCCGCGATAAAATAACCATCATTTGCGACCATTCCGAATCAGGACCTCAACACCTTGCCCTAATTGAAAAGATGTTCCAGTCGCTGGGAATGGACATCGCCTATATGAGTGCAGATGAGCAGGACCACAGCACTGCTTACGTTTCGCACCTGCCTCATGCCGCCGCATTTGCGCTGGCAAATGCAGTTCAGGACAAAGCAGACCGCAGTATTATTTTCGACCTGGCCAGCGGAGGTTTCCGTTCCACAGTGCGACTCGCCAAAAGTTCAAGCACCATGTGGCATCCCATATTTCAGCAAAACAGGAAATATGTGGTTGAATCGCTCGATGTTTATATCAGACATTTGCAGGAATTCCGCGATTGCCTGTATAACAATGAAGACGACAAGCTCCGTGACCTAATACTGAATGCCAACAAAATCAGGAGCATACTTGAAGGTGAAAACCCTCACTTAATTAAAAACGAAGAAAAATTAGTAAAACTTTATACAAAATAATCATGACTTTAAAACTCGACATTAATCCGATTAAAACGTGGTTGCCAAAGCTCGACAACCCGCTTTTAATTGCCGGCCCCTGCAGCCTCGAAACCGAAAAGCAGGTACTTGATACTGCACGTTTATTAGCTAAAGATAAACGTGTATTTGTCTTCCGTGGTGGCGTTTGGAAGCCCCGCACCCGCCCCGGAATGTTCGAAGGCGTTGGTTCAATCGGGCTGAAATGGCTGCAAATGGTTAAACAGGAAACCGGCCTTCCGGTTGGTACCGAAGTTGCAAATGCCCAACACACCGAGGAAGCTTTAAAAGCCGGCCTCGATGTGCTGTGGATCGGAGCGCGCTCAACTGCCAGCCCATTTGTGGTGCAGGAAATTGCCGATGTGGTGAAAGGGACCGATGCAGTTGTGATGGTTAAAAACCCTGTAAATCCCGATGTTCAGCTTTGGATGGGTGCCATCGAACGCATTCACCAGGCAGGAATCAGAAATATTGTGGCAATTCACCGTGGGTTCACCCCATTTGTTGAAACAAAATACAGGAATTACCCCAACTGGAAAACTGTTATTGAACTGAAAAGGTTAATGCCAAACCTGCCCATTATTTGCGACCCGAGCCACATTGCGGGTAAACGCGAATTCCTTTTCGAAATTTCGCAAAAAGCATTTGATATGGGTATGGACGGATTGATGATTGAATCGCATATCGACCCATCGTGTGCGTTAAGCGATGCTGCACAACAACTCACCCCGGCCGATTTGGGCAAATTGCTCGACAAGCTGGTGATAAGATATGAAACCACGAATAATCCTGCTTTCGAAAATCAGCTCGATGTTCTGCGTAATCGAATAGACGATCTCGATACCGAGTTGCTCGAAATTCTTTCGACCCGGGTTAATACAGTTAAAAAAATTGGTCAGTACAAAAAGGAAAACAACGTAACAGCGCTACAAATCAACCGTTGGGCGCAACTGATGGAAAACCGCGTAAACATTGGGAAAAAACTTGAACTGAATGAGGCATTTGTAAAAACTATTTTTCAGCTTATCCACGAAGATTCAGTGCGTATGCAAACCGAAATTATGGATGAGGAATAAAAACTGAACGGCCACAGATTATCGGATTTAATGTTGTTTTCCGACATAAAAATCCGGGTAATCTGTGGCTATTTTACTTTAGATTATTTTCTTTAGTCTGAATCTCCCTGACCAACTTCTTCAACCCTTTTTTTATTGCCGATTCAATTACAGCATAATTGGCAATATCTTTGGCTGTGTAAACAAAAAAAACAGCTACCTGCTTTTCTTTCAAAGCCTCATAAAAATCAGGTTTATGAAGTCTGTATGCTTCACGCATTCTGCGTTTAATCAGATTTCGCTGAACTGCTTTTTTAAAATTCCTTTTTGAAACGGCAAAACCTGCCTGTGCCGGGGTTGCTGTTGTTAGTCCGGTTTCGAGATATACAAATTTAAGTGGAAACGCAAAAACAGATTTGCCCTCCGCAAAAAGCCTGTCGATCACCTTTTTGCTGCAAAGCTTTTCATTCTTCCGAAACGAAAAGTCAGGCATGTTACCAATACTATTTTCACTTAATTTATTCATTATGAACAAAAAAGGCTACCCAACCAGCGGTAGGACAGCCTTTGTTTCTGAGCCGTAGCTGTATATTAAACCTTGTTATTCTTTTTAATAAACTGTTCCAGCGCCATCGTCATCGATGGTGATTCGGCAGTGGGCGCTTCAATGTCGAGCCTCAAACCGGCTTCGCGAACAGCTTTGGCAGTTGCCGGGCCAAAGCAAGCAATTATTTTCTCGTTTTGCACGAAATTGGGATAATTCTGGAAAAGTGATTTTATGCCCTGCGGAGTAAAAAACACCATAATATC
>DPCJ01000097.1:14033-44567 GCA_003516705.1 Prolixibacteraceae bacterium
GGTGATTTTGCCGTATTCGGATCTGGTTGCGAAACAACAATGCTCTTGATTTTCAAGTTATTCTTTCTTTTAATTAATACTTGTCCCTGCCTTAGCCAACCGCTACCTTGTATATTAAAAGCAAGGGTAAAAATTCAAGGGTACAAAGGTATAAAAACAGATAAATAATAGATACCTGTTTTTTTAATAAAATTGATATCGCTCTTTTTAGCAATAGCCCATAAAAAAATGCAAGGGTAAAAACTCCTGTACCTATTGATATTATTGTGTTTCCGAAAGGACTAAAGGCAATAAAAGCAACCACCGGAAACAGAATTACACCCGCAGCCCTGTAGAAATTGTCCATGTTAAACATCAGTTCGTTCGTATCGGAAGCACCAATAAACAGCGATCCCATTGTTTTGTACAGCAACTTCTTAACCAGAAAAAACAGGATGAGAATCCCCGATGTTTTTCCAAGTTCGTTTAAATTGAAGTTGACTTTACCAACCGAAGTAAGCCCGATTATCTGGTAAACAAATATTGAAACCGAGATGTAAAACAAAACTTCGAGCCGGAAAGCCCCGTGTAAAAAAGAATAGTTTTTTTCGCGGTACATGCGAACCGATGCATTATAATTAAAAATAGTCTGAAAAAGCGAACCGATGTATTTTGAATATCCACCCCTCACACTAGCCAGTAATGCAAGTAAAACAAGAAAAAGTATCGTAAATATATCGTTGCTGAACTCCTGTTTCTGCCGCGGAACCACTGGTAATCCTCTCCAGAGAATAGTTTCGAAATATGCTGTATCGCTGGGGAAACGGGCATCGCCAATAAATATTTTCTCTTCAGGCTTAATCTCGAAAAATCTGAAAGTAGTATCAGAAGGTGTCCGGAGCAATGAATCCATTTCATACGAAAGTGAATCTTCGATAAGCACCGATTCTTCAAAAACCTGTGATGCAGTTGTGTCAAAAACTGCCTGCTGGTCAGCGCTCGTTGGTATTTCGTATGTTGGTAATGAATTCATTTTTTGCAAAGCGTTGGCAAAGATATCAATTCGAAACAGATTGTGTTTCGTGTTTAGTATTTTTACGCACGATGAACAATGAATTACAACCGCACCCGGTTTGCTACCTCGCTCCTTTGCAGGGATTTACCGATTTTGTGTACCGAAGGCTATATGCGCAGGTTTTCAGCGAAATTGACGCCTTTTTTATTCCGTATATTTCGGTTAAAAACAACGAGGTTTTGCGAAAATATGAAAAGGAAGTACTCCCGGTAAATAATCCGCAAACGCGGGTAATACCGCAGGTTTTAGCTGCTTCGGCTGTTGAAATGCTGTTTCTTGCAAACTATCTTTCAACGCTTGGTTATACCGAAATCAACCTCAATCTCGGCTGCCCTTATCCGATGGTAACCAAACGCGGAATGGGCGCTGGCCTGTTGCCGTATCCCGAAAAAATTGAAGCAATTCTTGCTGCTTTTTTCAAAAATACAAATCTGAAATTGTCGGTGAAAATGCGGGCCGGGCTTGTTTCTGCTACCGAAATTGAACAGGTTGTTCCGGTGCTGAATCAATTTCCGCTTTCGGAAGTGATTCTTCATCCGCGTGTAGCCAAACAGTTGTATGCAGGCGATATTATTGAATCGGCTTTTGAATTTGCAACTTCTGCGCTGAAACACCGCCTGGTTTATAATGGCGATGTAAATTCAGCTGATGATTATCATCGAATCAGACAAAAATTCCCGGATACCAGTTATTTTATGGCAGGTCGCGGTGTACTGATGAATCCGTTTCTGCCAGCCGAAATCAAAAACCAGCATTTCAGCCAAACTGAAAGGAAAGAAAAACTAATTGAATTTCATAAACTGATGCTTGAAGAGTACCTGAAAGTAATGGACAACCCCGGTAATGCCCTGAATAAAATGAAACAGTTCTGGATTTATTTCTGCCACAATTTTGCAGAACCAAAGAAATGTCTGAAGAAAATAGTAAAATCAAACGGATTGACGGCTTATCAAACTGCAGTAAATCTTATATTTCACGGAAATCTCAGTTAACCGAACAGTTGTTCCGTTCGTATTTTTCCATCAGATTCATCAGCAAATAAAGTTCCTTCTCCTCTTCCGGAGTTTTCGGACTGCCACAAATTTCGAGGAAGCGCTTTAATCCTTCCTGATAATCTTCTTCCGTTTCAATTTCGTGAATCATACCTGTTTAATGTGCATCGAGCCAGTTTGCGGCTGCATTCATTTCAACCGTTAATTTTACACCAATTTCAACCGCATCTTCCATTTCAGATTTTACAATTGCTTTTACCTCATCAAGCTCGGTTTTCAGCACATCAAAATTTAACTCATCGTGTACCTGAAGCACCATTTTCGATTTCAGTTTCAATGTTTCAAACTGCCTGTGAATGTTAATCATCGCAATTTTGATGATGTCGGCAGCCGAACCCTGAATGGGCGCGTTTATTGCATTTCGTTCGGCCATTCCGCGAACCACCGCGTTTGCCGAATTAATGTCGGATAAATAACGTCGGCGCCCCATAATTGTTTGAACAAACCCCTGATTTCTTGCAAGTTCAATCTGTTTGTCCATATAAAGTTTGATTTTGGGGAAATTTTCGAAATAACCGTCAATCAAAAGCTTGGCCTCGGAGCGCGAAATATTTAGGCGTTGCGACAATCCAAACGAAGAAATGCCGTAAATAATGCCAAAGTTGGCGGTTTTGGCTTTGCGCCTCATATCGCCGTCAACCTCTGTTTCGGGCACTTTGTAAATTTTTGCTGCTGTTATCGCGTGAATATCTTTCCCTTCGTTAAACGCTTTTTGCATTTCCTCGTCGCCACTCAGTGCGGCCATAATCCGAAGTTCAATTTGCGAGTAGTCAGCCGAAAGAAAAGTATGGTTTTCATCTGAAGGAATAAATGCCTTGCGTATTTCACGTCCGTTCAGCGTGCGGATTGGGATATTCTGCAGGTTCGGGTTTACCGAACTCAACCTTCCGGTAGCTGCAATTGCCTGGTTGTATGATGTATGAATTTTTCCTGTCCTGCGGTTCACCAGCAACGGCAGCGCTTCCACATACGTCGAAAGTAATTTTCTCAGTTCCCTGAAATCGAGGACTTTTTCAATTATCGGGTGTTTATGTTGCAGCTGAACCAGCACTTCTTCGGCAGTGGAATATTGTTTTGTCTTTGTCTTTTTGGCGTTGGGGTCGATGTTCAGTTTTTCGAACAAAATAATTCCCAACTGCTGTGGCGACGACACGTTAAACTGCTCGCCGGCCAACGCAATAATTTCCTGTTCAAGTTGAATGATTTGTTCCAGCAAAACTTTCGAATAACTGTTCAACTCATCCGAATTAATGCGCACTCCTGCGTTTTCCATTCCAACCAATACCGGAACCAGCGGCATTTCGAGTGTTTCAAAAAGCTCGCGCACTTTGAATTTGTCGAGATCGGGGTCAATTTTTAGTTTGAGCTGAAGTGTGAGGTCGGCATCTTCGCAGGCATAATCGCGCAGTTTTTCGGGAGTAACCGAACGCATGGTGGGCTGGGTTTTCCCCTTTTTACCAATTAAATCTTCAGTTGGTATTTTAGTATAGTTGAGGTAAATATCGCACAGGTAATCGAGCCCGTGTTTTAAATCGGGCTGAATAAGGTAGTGCGCCAGCATGGTGTCGTACAACGGGCCTTTTACTTCGATGCCGTAATTGCTGAGCATCAGCATGTCGTATTTTATGTTTTGCCCGATTTTGGTAATGTTTTCGTCGGCAAAAATCTCGCGGAATTCGTCGATTACTTTTTGTGCTTCAGCCCGGTTAGCCGGAACCGTTACACAGTAGGCTTCGTGCGGACGAAACGCAAACGACAGGCAAACAATTTCGGATGAATGTGTATCAAGTCCGGTAGTTTCGCTGTCGAAACAAAACTCGTTTTGTACTGAAAGTTCGGCACGCAAACTAGCGCGCTGTAACGCAGTTTCAACCAGGTAATACTGGTGAGGCACGGTTTCGATGGTATCGCGGTTTTTGGCAACCGGCACTGTATCCACAGTTCCCATATCGAACAGAGTACCCTGAAATGGGTTTCCAGCTGGCACTGCCTGAGGTGGTGCAACACCCTCAGCTTCTCTCAGCTTTAAGCGCTGAATAAGACTTTTAAATTCGAGTTCCTCGAAAAGTGCGATCAGCGCTTCCTTGTTCAGTGGGTCGCGGGTCAGGTTTTTTGTGTTAAATTCGATTGGAACATCAAGAATAATGGTCGCCAGCTCGCGCGAAAGCCGGACCTGTTGTTCAAACTGAATTAAATTCTCCTGTAGTTTTCCTTTTAACTGGCCAATGTTCTGGTAAACGCCGTCGATGCTGCCGTAATCAGCAATCAGTTTTTCGGCGGTTTTTGGCCCCACACCCGGACAACCCGGAATGTTATCGGCTGAGTCGCCCATCAAACCGAGGATGTCGATAATCTGTTCTGTATTTTTTATCCCGAAATTTTCCTGAATTTCTTTAATCCCCCAAACTTCGGCATCGTCGCCGCTTTTGCCGGGTTTAAACATGAAAATATTTTCGGTAACCAACTGTGCGTAATCCTTGTCGGGTGTCATCATGTAAGTAACAAAACCCTGCCTTTCGGCTTCCTTGGCTAAAGTGCCAATCACATCGTCGGCTTCGAACCCTGCTTTTTCGATAATAGGGATATTAAACCCTTCAATAATTTTGCGAATATACGGAACCGATTTGCGCAGGTCTTCTGGCATTTCCTCGCGGTTGGCTTTGTAATCAGGAAACCGTTCGTGACGGAAAGTAGGTCCCGACGGGTCGAAAACCACACCAATATAATCGGGTTTTTCCTTTTCCAAAACCTGAACAATGGTATTGGTAACTCCCAGCATGGCCGAGGTATTTACCCCTTTCGAGTTAAACCGCGGATTGCGGATAAACGCAAAATAGCTGCGGTAAATCAATGCGTAGGCATCGAGCAGGAAAAGTTTCGGTTTGTTATCGGACATATTTTCTTGTTTTCAATGTTTTATCGGTTTTGTTATCTTGCATAGACAGATTTGTTTTTATGTCATTTCGACGACGCAGGAGGAGAAATCTCTCTTTTCTGGAACAGATTTCTCACCCTCGTGCCTCAGGTTCGAAATGACAGCATTTTTGCAGCATTCGTTCAATTTCGCATGCAGAAAAATAAATTTTATAAAATCTAAAAATCTGTCAATCTTCCTTACTTCAATTATCTTCAGCAAACCACTCCGCAAACGAAGTTTCGGTTTCGTACAGCCTGATGCTGTATAATGTAACACCCAAAGGCAGCAGTGGTTGAAGAATTGAGGCAATATAAACCACAAGGTTTTCGGAAGTGGGCTGAAACCCCACAACAATCACGCGACTTGTAACCTTTTGCAGCAGCGCTTTCTGCTCTTCCGGAATCAATTGGTTGACCATCAACGCGTGATCGAAAACATTCACAATATTTGTTTTCACCAGATTTTTCAGTTCTCCGAAATCAATTACCATCCCGTCTTTTGGGTGACCGGGTTCGTTGCGCGGTTCGCCGGTAACTGTAACCTCAAGATAATAAGAGTGCCCGTGAATATTGCGGCACAATCCGTCGTATTCGTACAACGTGTGCGCCATTTCGAAATGAAATCGTTTTGTGATTCGAATTTTTGACATTTTCCTTTCGTTTTTCCCGTTCACGAAAGTACAGTTTTTACTTATATCTGAACGATTTTGTGCGACCCAATCGCTGATTACGGGCTGCAAATTGTTCTTTTTTCCTGATTAACTTTTCCTTTTCCCAGATTGTTTTTTCAGCGCTTGTCATGGGTTTTTCGGTTTGTGGGAAAGGATTATTTTTTACCACTTCAATTTTTTGGCTGATGAGTTTTTCAATGTCACGTACATAACCGTTTTCCTCAGGTTCGCAAATCGAGATCGAAACTCCCTCCTCGCCTGCCCTGCCTGCCCTGCCAATGCGGTGTACATACGTTTCCGAAATATTCGGGATATCATAATTGATTACATATTTCAGCTTGTCGATATCAATTCCGCGGGCGGCAATATCGGTGGCCACCAACACACGGATATGGCCCTCTTTAAATTGCAGCAAAACCTTTTGCCGCTGGTTCTGGCCTTTGTCGCCATGAATGGCCGCCGCGCTGATATTCCTTGATTTCAGGTGTTTGGTAATTTTATCGGCACCGTGTTTGGTTTTCGAAAACAACAAAACCTGTGTCAGCGCGCTGTCGTTTAAAATGTGGTTCAGCAAATCTTTTTTTGTGGCTTTGTTGGTGTAATACAAATACTGCTGCACGGTTTCGGCAGTTGTTGCTTTTGGAGTGGCTTCAATTTTCTGCGGGTTCAGCAATATTTTTTTCGAAAGGTCAACAATATTGCCGGGCATTGTGGCCGAGAAAAACAGCGATTGCCGTTTGAGCGGCAGTTTGGCAATAATTTTACGGATGTCGTGAATAAAACCCATATCGAGCATACGGTCGGCCTCGTCAAGCACAAAGTATTCGATATCGTGTAACCGCACATAACCCTGGTCCATCAGGTCGAGCAGCCTGCCCGGTGTTGCCACAAGCACATCGATGCCGTTTCTGATGGAAGCCGTTTGCGATGCCTGTTTAACCCCGCCAAAAATCACCGTGTTGCGTATGCCCGTGTATCTTCCGTACACCGAAAAGCTTTCGCCAATCTGAATGGCAAGTTCACGGGTTGGGGTAATTACAAGCGCTTTTATTTTCCGGGTTTTGTTGTTTTCGTGTTGCCGGTTGTACAAATGCTGCAGAATGGGGATGGCAAAAGCGGCAGTTTTTCCGGTGCCGGTTTGGGCGCTTCCCAAAACATCGTGTCTGTTGAGAATTACCGGAATTGCTTTTTCCTGTATTAATGTTGGTTCGGTGTATCCTTCTTCTTTAACAGCCCTTAAAATGGGTTCAATAATAGCTAAATCTTCAAATCGCATGTTTCAATTTTCTTTTGTTTCCGGTAAAAATATTCTGTTGGATATTTCGCGGGGAGTGTTTTCTATTGCGCACAAAGGTATGCTTTTAAATCGGAATACATTATCCGGCGGGTTTTTGAGGGCTGGTGGTGGTATATATAGCAATTCCCTAAAACGTGTTATAAAACATCTTGACTTGTATTGGTCAATTTGATTAACTTGTTTGGATAAAAACAATCCGAAACTTCCCTTGATAAAAAAAGCACAGCAAATGCTCAAATAAAAAAGGACCCGGAACAAAAACAGAACAACAACAATAAAATTACTATACCAGAATGCAAAAAAAAGCCACCTGCGCCGACAAGCAAACAGGTGGCCCGGGATAATAACTATCACTAATTATTAACACAAATCAAAAGTAATTATGACAAGTTTAAATGAATCAAAAAAACGCGATTTTATCGCCATGCTCATTGTTATCATGGAGCAAAACGACGGATTACTGGCTGAAAAAGGGTACAATCCCGCCAACATCATCGCCCAGTTAAAGGAAGAGCTGACTATCACCGACCAGAAAGAAGCACAACAGAAAGCAGCAATGGCCGCCGCCAAAAATGCCACACGCGAAGCTACAGAAGCGTTGGATATAACGTACAAACATGCCTCAGCAACTGTCGATCTTATCTCAGGTTTACTGGGTAAGGACGACAACCTGCTGAAAGAAATCAAAAAGCTGCGGAAAACAACACCTCCGCCGCCACCGGATTCCGGAACACAGGACTGATACCTGATTATACCAAAAATCCGCTGCTTATCCCGGGGCGGATTTTTTTTTGCCCCGATTTCAATCCTCAACCCCTGAAGATATAGCCTTTATATCCCTTTTCACAGCCACCCTATCCAAAGATATACTCCTGCTGCAACCGGATATGGAATGTATATCCCCGGATACAGACCTCATATCCAAAGACAGAAACTTCCTGACCCGGGATAGAACCTTCCTATCCCGGGATATTGTCTTCCTATCCTGAGATATGGACTTGCTATCTTTGGATATAATCATTATTTACTGAGATATCCCCTTCATATCTTTGGATATAGTCATTATATCCCCGGATATGGACTTTATATCCCAACCTGTAAAACCGCTGAAAGTGGCGAGGGGAGAGGGATTAAGTAGGATTTTTTCAATTATATCCGAATTTATGCCGGTGCTCCCGGAGACTGAACAACGAGGGATAAAACCTTTCGTCGGACGAGAGAATAATGCATTGATTTTCGTATTGCCGGATACCGGATTCGGGTTTGAAATCTTTGAGTTTTGGATGAACCAGAACCTTGTAATTATCCGAAATGGCAATTAATCCCCTGTCGAAAGCGCGGTGAAAAGTGGGCGACAAGGCCAGCCCATTTTTGATTGAATCGTTGTAGGTTTCGCCAAAAGGCATGATATGACAAGCATCTACAAGCGAATTTCTGTTTTCATCTTCTACTTTTAATCCGCTAACCGAGCATTGATTGTTATAAACTTCGAGAATTGCTTTCCTGAAGATAGTACTTCGCAAAACAATCAATTCTTCGCGAACTTCTGACGGAACTTCCGAAATCTGACGGATTACTTTTCTTGAATAATTTGCTTCGGGGTCATATAAAATCTCTGTCTTCACAATCTCTGAATACCTGACTTCCGGTTTAACCTCTAACTGATTTTTTATTCCGAAATATTTCTCCAGAATCGCATTTTTGATGACCTCTCTTTCAACCGGATTCAAAAGAGCCTGAAACATTTCATCCGATAATTTTGCAGCTAAAACAGTATCGGTTAGTGCGCGAAAACTTTTAATTGATTTACTGTTTGTTGTCGGGATTTCCTTACCCGGAAGTGTAACCAAGTTCCAAAACGCTTCTCTTTCGTTTTTTAAATGATAAAATGGCAATGAAAAATTAGGAACATTTTCTGTTTTTACCAGCAACTTCCATAAATCATAAAATCTTTGCAACAAACTGTCGTTTACCGAAATCCAGTTTTGTGTGATTTCTCCATTTTCAAACGACTCAATTACTGCCAGCAACAAAACGGGTTTGTGTGGTGCTTTGCCATATTTTGTAGGTGCACAGTTAAGCGTTAGGATATTTTGGAGAAGCCTGGACAATTCAATTATTTTTTAATAAAACAAGAAGATAAAGTTAATCCTTAGCATTTAATTTACTATTTCAACGTTGCTATAATGCAAATAAAAAATTCAAAAAGCTTTTAAATTTTGAATGTTACCCAACCCACCGCCAGCTCTCTAAAAATAAATCTGTGTTTGCAGAATCACCTGGCCTTTGGAGCTTGTCCACATTTGCTGGTCATCAACTTCGGTGTAAACCGGGCGCGAGGAGTATTGCAAAGTCCATTTCAGGTTGTGCCCGTACATCAGCCAGTTGATGCCGGCATCGAACTGAACCGATGCTTCGCCAAGACCTTCAAAAGCTTTAAAAGTAAACGCCCCGTAAGGTTGAAAGCGGTTTTTCACCCCGCTGCCCGGCAACAGGTAGCCAAACTCGCCGCGCACAATATGGCCTGTGCCAATTTCCCACTCTGAGTTGCCCGGGCCTTGTGGCAAAGCAGCTTCAGCACTCATTTTCGACACATTCATCCGCCCAAAACTCCGCAGGTAATTTTGTCCGAAAAAATTATAGTAATACCCCAAGTACCCTGTAACAGCACCGCCTCTCCGGGTTGGCATATCGATAAAAACATCGGCGGCAGCCACAAAAATATCGCTGATTTGTGATGGATAGTAATCTGCAAACTGAGGCAATAAATGTTCGCTGCCGGCTGCAATCAACATGGCTGCCAACATAGGATCCACGGTTGACAAATCCTTTTCGGCTTCAACCAGCATCGCCTCGGGGTGGTAATAAAAACCCGCGCCCACATTCAGTATTTTTCCACGACCCAGGTTATTCATCGTCATCTGCTGAAACAGTGCATTTTCGGTGTCAAAAAACTGCCATTCAAAATAACTTTTTAATGCGAAATTCTCGTTGATGCGTTCGGTGGTAACCGGCGACGACACTGAATCGACTCCATATTCAAGAGGTTTTGTAATTGCAAAACTGTAATGCAGCTTACTGATTGAACCCCGGGCAAAAATGCCCAATTGGCGGCCAAAATCGTCAAAAGTTCCGCCCACCGGCGATGTAAAACCGGGAGCATCGACCACCAAAAATTCAAAATTTTTGTTGCCCGAATAGCGCGAAATGCCATTTCTCGCATCAAGCCCAAACCCGAGATGAAGTGCATCGCCAAGCAGAAAGTATTCAACTTCGACATTGTACAGGTTAAAACCAGGTTTTCGCTCCGAACGGTAAGTCATTCCATCATACCCCATTTGCGTTGAAATCATCGCTTTATCCATCAGATTCGCATACAGGGTAAGCCGGCTGCGGCGTATGCCAAGGTCAATGTCGCTGTATTGTGCCACCCCGTTTTTATCGGGATTGTTTGAGATGTACCGCGTCCAAACCTGGCTGTTCATCGTTATTCCAAAGTACGAACTACCATCTTCCGACAGATTTATCTTTAATTTTGGCCAATTATCCTCCTGCGCAAACAGCGGGTTAAAACCTGCCAACAGCACTACCGTGAGTGCAAAACTTAAAAAACAGTATTTTTTAATCATCCTGATATTTCGATTTTGAAAACTAACCAAAAATAACAACTGACAGCTATTTCAGTGTATTTTTGCTGAAAAATCAAAAGAAACAAATCAGTGTTGTTTCCTTAAGAATAAAAATGAGACCTGATTATTTTACCACCCTTCGACTCCGCTCTGGGTGACAGTCAGACTGAGCGGCAACCCAATTTTTATTGGGCTCAATGTGAGAATGACAGAAAGATGCTGAAATAAATTCAGCATGACGTCCTTACAGTATTGTTTATTTAGAACATCACCCTGAACTTGTTTCAGGGTCTTGATTTAGAAATCTGTCATTGGTAGCGGAGTCGAAGTCTGTTTTTGCTAATTAAATAAAATGGAAAACAAATGGAAATTTTTTACGCACGCATTGGCTATTCAAACATTGTTTTGCTTAAAAACGGTGAAACGGCCATCCTTATCGAGACCGGCGTTAAAGGAAACCTGAACCACATCATCCGCTTTTTGAAGCATAAAAATGTTGTGCCAGCCGATATAAAACTGATTGTTTTAACCCACACGCACCACGACCACACCGGCAACCTGCACGAACTTGTGAAACTTACCGGCGCTCCTGTACTTGTGCATCAAAACGAATTTGAAAACCTGAAGAATGGATTTACGCCAATCCCAAAAGGAATGGGTTTTTATACCCGGTTTGTTTCGCGATTGGGCAGCATCGTAATACCACGTTTTGCTTCGCCAAAAGCATTTGAAGCACAAATAATCAACGAAAATGAATACAACCTGAACCCTTTCGGAATTGATGCAAAAATCATCTCCACACCCGGTCATACCAACGGTTCACAGTCGGTTTTGGTTGGCGACACGCTCGTTGCCGGCGACACTTTTCTTAATCTGAGCAACGGCATTATTTTCCCTCACTTTTGCAACGAGCCGTCCACCTTGCTAAAAACCTGGGAAATGCTTTTCAATTCAGGAATAAAAACTGTGATTCCGGGTCACGGCAAACCGTTTGCCCTTGAAAAGGCGGTTCCGGAGTTTGAGAAATGGAAGAGAAAGATAAAATAAGATTTATATGAACCTGTTATTCTGCTGTTTTCCATAAAATCACTGTTGTCAGGTTAAAAACAAGCAGAATAATATCGCTACTATGTAGCTTTGCTCAATCTTTATAATTCATTGACTACCATAATATCGCGACGCTGTCGCTTTTTCAGAAGTAGCGTAGCTGCGACAATATGGTAGAAAATGATGGGAAAAGTTAAAACAAAGCCCCATTGGGGCGACACATCTGTGTTTGCATCGATATTACCGGATTGTAAATGGATTGAATATCTTTTTGCCAGACACCAATGATTTTAAATGCCTTATAACAGAAATTACTATTCCTCTGATTTCTATTTAAAATCAATACTTGTAGTGCCAATATTGTTTCCGTCGGCAAAAAGGTCGATAGTGTAAGTACCTTTCATCAGCGGTGTTTCGCCTTTATTGTCCCAGAAAATGTTAACCGGTAGTTCCATGCCTTCATAATTCACCTCGCGCATTGCCGAGAACGGAATTTTCAGGTCTTCGAACTGAAACAGGTCGTTGGGCGATTTGGTGAGCAGCAACTGGTCGGGGCGCATAATTCGCACATAAATATTTTTTGCCCCGCGTTTGGTAGTAACATTACTGCTCAGTACAAACGAAATTCGGATAAGGTCGGTTCTGTCAGCAAATTTTGTTTCCTTGTTACGCGAGTTAAGCCCTTCGGCAATTAATCCTCGGACTTCCAACTGGGCAGCACGTTCCAGGTTTTTTTCAAGCTTATCTTTTTCCTGACTGAGCTGTTCGTTTTTTATTTCGGCCTGTTTGTACTGTTCTTTTACCTGGGTGTTTTCTTCTAATAAAATCTGGTTGCGGCGGTTGAGCGAATCGATTTGAGTTACAAAATCACGCATAATTCCACGCATTGTGGTAACCTGTTTCTGATATTCGTTAATTTTCTGAACGCTGATTCGCTTGGTTTGCTCAATTTCGAGCATCAAATCGCGCACTTTGGTTTGAGCCGAAAAAAGCTGTCCGTTAATGGTGTCATTTTCGGTTTTCAGCGAATCGTACCCAGCCATTATCTCGGTTAATTCAAACTGAATTGAATCTTTTTCGGCCCTGATTTCACCAACTACCAACTTGTTCTGACTGCGCTGGAAAAAAAACAACACTACCATAACCACAAGAATTACGGCAAGAATTATCACAATAATATTGTTTCGCTGATTCTTCGATTTCTGATTATAATTTTCCAGTTCGCTCATTTCAATTTTTTATTTTTTAACCGGAACAATTTGTCAGAAACCCTTTAAAACAGAATGCTGAAAAGGATATCTCAAAAATCCGGTCAGCTGCAAAAATAAAAATCTTTTATGCCGCATCAAACAAACCGGTAAAAATTCGCCGGTAAATCAACGACATAAAAGATTTCGCCGAAATTGCAGTGTAAAAATGATTTATGAATATGAGAGATAAAATGTCATATTTATTTTCTCTCACTCACCCCGGGTTCTGCCGATTAACATCGTTAGAACTCTGCCCCTCTCTTTGTAAAGAGAGGGGCGAAGCCACCGCAAGGTGGCTTGCCTGCCTGGCGATCAGACAGGGAGTGAGTAAATTAAAATGCGACAAGAAATACTTCTCAATACTTACAGCAGGTTGCCGAATTTTATTCCAAAATAGATGGTTCGGGGCGAAAGCGGGCCGTACATGTAAGCCGGATCGCGGTCAATACCCGAGTCAAAATCATCCTGATAACTATTGAAAATGTTTTTTACACCGGCATTGATTTCCATTTTCACCCCGTCGTTTAGTTTTACCTGGTAAGCCATTTTTATTCCGGCATCGAAAAATGAAGGCGTTTTGTTCAGTTGTCCCTCTTCAGGATTTAGGATTGCCGGGCCAAAATACGGAACCAGCATCGGGCCTGTGTAATTGCCGGTAGCCGAGAGTTTCAGCAGAGGTAAAATATTATAATCCATACCAATGTAGCCATACGAGTCGGGCGAACGGAAAAAATGCGTTTCGCCAAATTCGCGTGGTTCTTCGTACTGGCTGTTTTGCACCGTAAACCCCGACTGTAGCTGTAGTTTTGATGAAGGCGAAGCATTTAGTTCGAAATTTAATCCTTTTACAGTAGCGCCATCTTCGGCATTTACGCGGGTGTAAATTACAGTTCCGTTTTCGTCGGGTGTGCCATATTCGTTGGCAAATGGGTTCATCAGCATCGTGTAAAACCCTTCGGCCAGCAGTTGAATCTGCCATTTTCCGAAATGTTGGGTAAAATCGAGTGATGCCGAAAAACTGTTCGAAGTTTCCTGTTTCAGGTCAGGGTCGTTTTCGTGAATCACCTGGCGCGAACCCGAGGTTTCGATATGCAAATCCTCATCGAAAATCTGGGGCGCCCTGAAACCCTTTGCAAATCCTGCCCTGAACTGTAAATGTGGAACAATGTTGTACAGCAGGCTGATACGCGGACTCAACACATTTCCTGTAACATCATTACTGGCTTTTGTTTTGTCGGCCACCCGGTAATGATCGAAACGTGCACCAATGGTAACTGATGCTTTGTTTAGTTTCCATTCCGATTGCAGAAAACCTGCCTGTGTCGATAAAAGCTGGTCGGCAACCAGCGTGTTTCCATAATGAATGTTATTGGTGGGGTCGTAGTAACCCAGCTTTTTGTCAACCAGGTTACCACCGTTAAATTCGACACCGGTTGTAAGCGTAGCCGGACTAATCAGAAATCTTTCCATCCGGCGGATGTACTGAGCTCCCGAAGAGTAAGTAAAATCGGTGGTTTTTCCATACGCCGATAAATCCTGGTTGGCACCGTAATAGGATTGACGGTTAACACCCTGCCCCGAAAAGAAAACCGAAAGTTTATCACTTTCGCGAAGCAATAAATCAAAATTCACAGCTCCCGAGTTAATGCCGTGTGTCACGCTCTCGGTAACATCGGTTTCGTGCATTGGTAATTCGAATTTATTACCGCCACGGCGCGATTCGTTAATATTGAAATAATCGACGGTGAGTTTGCCACGGCTGGCAATACGTTGGTAAAACCTCGACCCAAGCGTTGTGTTTTTTATTTCCGAAATCTCGGAATAACCATCGCCGTTTGCATCATAATTTTCGCGTTTGCGGGTAAAACCGATGACACTCAATCCGGTTTTATAATCGTCGCTTACAAACGAGCCATTCAAATTCAGCGTGAAATCAGCCGCCGGATCGCTGCCGGTACCTGCGCCAACACTGCCATAACCTGTTGCCACCGAGAAATTATCAGAAACCGGATCTTTTGTAATCAGGTTAATTGTGCCGGCAATTGCATTGCTTCCGTACATTGCCGAACCGCCGCCCCTGATTACTTCCACTCTTTCAATCATGTTCGAAGGAATCAGCTCGAGGCCGTAAACACCGGCCAGGCCGCTGAAAACCGGCCGCGAATTAACAAGGATTTGTGAGTATGGTCCTTCGAGACCGTTCATTCGCACCTGGGTAAAGCCGCAGTTCTGGCAGTTGTTTTCCATACGCAACCCGGGGGTAAAATTCAATCCTTCGCTGAGGGTTATATTCTGGGTGCGGTTAAATAGTTTTGCACTGATTGTATTTACGACAGTTGCCGTTTCGCGACGGCTTTTTTCATTTCTGTCGGCCGAAACCACCACCTGTTCAAGCCCTATATTGTCGGGGTCAAGCTGAACGAGTATAGTAACGCTTTCACGCGCAATCAGGTTAACTTCAATTTCGCGGGTTTTGTAGCCCACGGCCGAAACCTGAATTACCTGTTTCCCAACCGGCAGGTTTGCCATTTTAAAATGTCCGGTAACATCGGTTGCTGTTCCAATGGTAGTGCCTTTTAAAAGAATGGTTGCAAACGGAAGATGCGCTTCACTGTCTTTTACATCGCCAAAAAGCATGGCATCGGTTTTTGGTTTTTTATCGGGTTCAATGGCTGAAATGTTGTTTTGTATAAAACACAACAATACCAGGACTACTGAGAATATTTTCATTATTCTGATGATTTACAAATCGAAAAAAGTTACTAAAAACAAAGGGGTTCAGCTGATTTGTAAAAACGGAGGGCCACGCAGCCCGAATTGAAAAAGTGAATTCTGGAATGAAGGTTCTTCGTTAAATACCAATGTTTTGGTAAGAACAATACTTTCAGTCTGTAAAATCTGTAGTGCGGGTGTAATGTGATACAAATCGGAGTTCAGCCCGGCATAAAAACAGATTTCGGTTTTTGAATGGTTGTGTCCGGCAGCGTTTCCGTTTTCGCCATGTTGAAACGGGTGCGAGTGGGTTACCACCATTCCGTTAGGGTAAAAATGGGTGTGCCTGTTGGTAACCGATGCCTGTACTATAAACAGGTAAACCGGTAAAACCAGTAAAAAAATCAGACGTGTATTTTTTCTTATGAATCGCAAAACTTCGGTTTAATGCGGGCAAAGATAGTATTTGAATATTGCGAACAACGGGTCAGAATTCAAATTCACTACTTTTAGGGATGTCGACACCAATAAGGCCGAACTTTGTTTTCGGATTTAACTTACTGAATATAAAACAGAAACACTGCCATTGCCACAAATAACAACGACAGTGTTTCTGAACTCTCACCTAACCAAACAGGGGGAAAACGTTTAACTGAAAGGAGGATAAATGGCCATTCTTTTAAACTCCGGCTTTTCTCCGGAGTTTAAGCAACAGCCTTCTTTACTTCAGCCGAAAGTCTTTCGAGTGCAGCGTCAGCCTCTTTCAACGCATCAGAAATCAGCTGGTTGTAATAATTTCTTACAATTTTCGAGTTGTTTTTTCCATCGGGATGTTTAACACGCATGCGAAGTTCCCGATGGGTGTTAATTACATCACCTGCAATTGCAAGAACAGCTTCACTATTCACTTTACTATTGTATTCAAGCACCGAAAAGCAATCGGTTAAAACCAACGTCATCAGCGCATCGATGTCTTTTTTTAATTCTTTTACACTTGCCATAATTGTTTGTAATTTGATTTTTAAATATAGCCTTTAAAACCGGAAATGTTGTTGTATTACCTTAAAATGCCAGAACCGGTTCCGCTACCCTGTATAAAGTTTTGCATCTCTTGTTTATTGCCTTCTTCGCGTTCCTTTTTTGCCTTTTCTTCAGCCTGTTTACGCTTTTTTTCTTCCTCTTCCAAATCACGTATTTTCTTGATAAACTTATCGTCGGGCGTAAGATCCCAGTTCAGCGTTTCTTCCCAGTTGGAGCGCACTTTGTGTACATGGTTAATGTACATCACCCGTTCGGGCTGCGATTTATCCTGAAAACTTCCGGTATTCCATTTTCCGTTTTCGTTTCGGTCGTAAATTACTTTTACCCTGTACTTTTCGGGAAGTAAATAATCGAACAACACTGCCCCATTTTTATTTGTAATTCTTTCTTCAATAACCTTTTCATCATCGCTGTTCGAAAGCAGCTGCAAAATCACCTGTCCGTCCACACCAGATAAATTCAGTGTGAGCGTGCCATAAAAATCTTCCTCGCGTGTGGTGAAATTCAGCTTGAAACTCCGGCTTGTAATACCAAAAATGTTTGTTGCTGATGCCGAGTCTATGACAAGTGAGTACGCAGTACCTGCCTGCCAGGGAAAATCGATATTGTACCGCCGCCATTCCACAGTATCTTTTGCAAACTTAAATTTCAACGGGGTTTTTAATGTGTCTTCAGTATGGTAGAGTAAAATCATGGTACTGTCGAACGTCAAAACCGGTTCAGGTGCAATCAGTCCCAGCTTTTTATTGAGTTCAACAGTTGAGCCGGTCAGCGATGTTTTCCATGTAAACTGTTCTATTGGTTCTGGTTCCTCCTCTTCGCCGTCTTTGGGTTTCTTTCTTTTTTGCTGAAGTTCTTTGTCGGTATCTAAAAACGAAAGTATAAGCGTATCGTTCTTAACAAAAAGTTTTTCGAGCGAGTCGAGCTGAAAATAGGAAACTTCGGCTATCAAAGTATCGAGTTTAGCTGCAGTGGTATCGGCAATCCAGATAATCAGCGAATCCATTGTTTCGGTATATTCCATCTGGTACCAGTTTTCAATCGGCTTGGTATTCAGTAAACGCAACCCAAAAGAGTCTTTCACCGATTCGCCAAAAACAAACGTACACTTGAAGCGTGAATCCCGTTGATACGACTCAAGATATTGATTGAAAAGGTCTTCCGTAAACTGCTGAAGCATCACATCTTCGGGATAAAAATGTGTGTGCCCGAAAATCACAATCGTATCGGTTGCCGTTTTAATTGTGTCAATTTCGCTGATATATTCCGAAGTGGGAACAATCAGCGAATCGTAAAAGGCAATTTCCTCAGCTCCTTCGTCGTACAGTAAATTGTTGTTGGCATCGTTCATCGAAAACAAATGGTACTTTCCGGGAGCAATATTATC
Organism: Prolixibacteraceae bacterium; assembly: GCA_003516705.1. Taxonomy (GTDB): domain Bacteria; phylum Bacteroidota; class Bacteroidia; order Bacteroidales; family Prolixibacteraceae; genus Draconibacterium. The sequence goes on from DPCJ01000097.1 coordinate 32,090, forward strand.
GATAAGAAACTGGCCTTCCTTATTGGTTTTTGCAATATAATCGGGCCGTACGCGGAAAATTGCTGAATCGTGCAGGTTTTTGTGAAGCAATACCAATCCGTTTTCGATGGGTTTCAGATTGAATGCGTTTGCCAAAGTACCAGCTACTTTTAACGAATCGTAAATGCTGCCGGTGCTGAACGAAAACCTGAAATCTTCAATCGGGTTTTTCTCGTTGTTATCGGCAACCGAACTTTTAAAATCGAGCGAATAGGTGGTGCTGTCTTTCAAATCCTCATTAAATTCGATTACCAATGTTTTTGATTTTGTGCGTATTAAAGGTTTTTTTATCATGGGTGGTGAAATTACAAGCACTTCTGAAATGCCTTCGGTATTAATAAATTCGTTAAAGGTGATTTGTACGTCATCGCCCTTATAGTTAACCGATTTATACCCGGGTTCGGTTTTCAGCAGTACCGGTGGAATCGTATCGCGCGGGCCACCTTCAGGCATCCCCACATTAGCGCACGACGAAACAATAACAATCCATGCAAATGCAGCAACAATCAAAAATGGAATTTTTCCTTCTGTTTTCATTCGTTTAAAATGGAGTACAAACATACAAATTCCTGTAAACATTGGTTGTTGCTGCCAAGCGGTTAAAATCTGAATAATTCTTAAATCAGTCGCCCGATTTTATTCAGCAGGGTAAATATTGCCCGTGTCAGCATGTTGCCGATGTTAAAAAAACCAATCAAATGGCATAAATTAAAGTGCCGCATTCAAATTAAATGCGTTAACTTTTCAGCCATAAAAAAACAACACCCATGTCGAAAAACAAAAAGAAAAATAAAGGTTTTAAACAATCGAAACCCGAAACATTTAACAAGAAGAAACTCAAAAATTCAGTCATCACCCTATTTTATGCAGAGCCGGGTAATACTATGAATTACAAGCAAATATCCACCTTTCTGGGTATAAAAGACCCTGAAACGCGAATATTGATAAATGTTGTTTTACAAGAGCTGCATGACGACGGTTATCTCGACCAGGTAGCCCGCGGAAAATACAAACTGAAAGCACGTTCGGGTTCAGTGGTGGGTGTTGTTGATATGCAGTCGCAGGGATTTGCCTATGTAAACAGCGACGAAATTGAACAGCCCATCCTTATTCCTTCGCGTTACCTGAACCACGCCATGGAAGGCGACAAGGTGCAAATCAGGTTATTTGCACGGCGCAAGAAACACGAAATTGAAGGTGAGGTTACCGAAATTATTGAACGTGCAAAATCGGTTTTTGTGGGAACAGTGGAAACTTCGCGTAATTTTGCTTTTCTAATCCCTTCAGGAAAAGCCGGGTTCGATATTTTTATTCCGCTTGAAAAACTGAAAGGTGCCAAAAACGGGCAAAAAGCAATTGCCGAAATTATTGAATGGCCTGCCAACGCAAAAAATCCGATTGGCCAGATTAAAGATGTGCTGGGCGATGCAGGCAACAACGACGCCGAAATGCACGCTATTCTTGCTGAGTATGAACTTCCGTACAAATTCCCGGTAAACGTTGATAAAGCAGCTGAAAAAATACCACTCGAAATTCCCGACGAGGAAATCGCCCGGCGCCGTGATATGCGCGGAGTGACTACTTTCACCATCGATCCGGCTGATGCCAAAGATTTTGATGATGCCCTTTCGCTCCGGAAACTGGATAACGGACACTGGGAAGTGGGTGTTCATATTGCCGATGTTACACATTATGTCGTACCCAATTCCATTATCGAAGATGAAGCACAAAGCCGCGCCACTTCGGTTTATTTGGTTGACCGCGTGGTGCCAATGCTCCCCGAAAGACTCTCAAACGGAGTTTGCTCGCTGCGGCCACATGAAGATAAGCTTTGCTTTTCGGCTGTGTTTGAGTTAAACGATGAGGCTAAACTGATAAAGGAGTGGTTCGGGAAAACTGTAATCTATTCCGACCGTCGGTTTGCATACGAGGAAGCCCAAATGGTAATTGAAACCGGCGAAGGCGATTTTGCATCGGAAATGCTTACGCTCAACAAACTGGCCAACCAACTTCGCGAAAAAAGATTTAAAAAGGGAGCGATTGCATTCGAGCGTGTTGAAATCAAATTCGAAATCGACGAAAAAGGGAAGCCGCTTTCGGTTTATTTTAAAGAAGCCAAAGATTCGAACCGGCTGATTGAGGAATTTATGCTGCTCGCCAACAAACGTGTAGCCGAATTTGTGGGAAAACGTGATGCCGCTAAAAACCCAAAAACATTTGTTTACCGCATTCACGACAAGCCCGACCCCGACAAACTTTCGAATTTCAACGCGTTTATTAAACGGTTTGGTTATGGCATTCTAATGACAACCGCCAAAACCATTTCCACATCGCTGAACAGTTTGCTCATGGAAGTACGGGGTAAAAAAGAGCAAAACCTTGTTGAAACACTGGCCATCAGGTCTATGGCAAAAGCGGCTTATTCAACCCGGAATATCGGACATTACGGTTTGTCGTTTGAATATTATACACATTTTACATCGCCCATCCGCCGCTACCCCGATATGATGGTGCACCGGCTACTCGAAAAATACCTGGCAGGTGGCCGTTCGGCCAACGAAACAAAATATGAAGATCTTTGTAAACACTCGTCGGACATGGAAGCTCGCGCAGCCAATGCCGAAAGAGCCTCGATAAAATACAAACAGGTAGAATTTATGCAGAACCACATCGGCAAAATTTATCCCGGAACAATTTCGGGAGTTACCGACTGGGGTATTTTTGTTGAACTCGAAAACAAAATCGAAGGCATGATTCCGCTCCGCGAACTGGATGACGATTTCTATATTTTCGATGAAAAAAATTACCAGATTGTGGGTAAACACTCGCATAAAGTTTACCAGTTGGGCGACGAAATTACAGTAAAAATATGGCGAACAAATCTTGAAAAGAAACAGCTTGATTTTCAGTTGGCAAACAAATCGAAATAACCGGTTTTCGAAATTTAACAGCTTACTTTTCAAGGTTTTTCTGATGTTTCAGCTATAAAACAGTTTTATCTCGTCTGTTCAGGTAAAAAGTTCAAAAAATCTTTTGAGGGCAAAATATTTGGTTATATTTGCTCCCTGTTTTACAATAAAAATCTTACAAAAAAATGCAAACCAAAGGTGACAACGCCAACAAAAAAGACCTGAACAGAGAAAGCATTTTAAAAACAGCCCGCGAAATTTTCAGCAAATACGGATTTAAGAAAACCACACTCGACGACATTGCCAATGCCGTTCGAAAAGGAAAAAGTTCGCTGTACTACTATTTCGACAGTAAGGAAGACCTTTTTCAGGCAGTGATTTTAAAAGAAGTGGAAATTCTGGCGCACGAGCTTGAAATTGTGATTAACCGCAACACCGACCCGGTGGACAAACTGCGCGATTACATACTCACAAAACTTACTACTTTCAGGAATCTTGCCAATTTTTACCACGCTATTGAAAACGATGTTACTGCCATTGGTTTTATCGACGATATAAAACGAAAATACGAGCAGGACGAAATCAGAATGATCAAACGCATTCTGATTGAAGGTGTTCGTAAAAACGAATTCGAAATTTATGATTTTAATCTTGCCGCGATTGGAATTACCATGGCAATAAAAGGTTTGGAAATGCCACTCACCGCCGGTGTTTACGGTGCTGTAAACCTCGAAAGCAGCGTTGACATTATTCTGAAAATTATCTGCTACGGTATTATGAAACGATAAAAGAACTTTCGTTCTGGTAAAGGGATGTTTTCTCAAGGGAAGCATCCCTTTGTTTTTATGTACTGAAAGTCTCACCTTACCAGTATAAAAAACGAAAGGCCGGTTCAACAACCAGCCTTTTCTCAATCAACCTAAACCTAAACTAAACCAAAAACCAAACCATCTTTAAATGGTGAGCAACTCTGATGTTTGCTCTTGTAGTACCTATTAAACATGTTCTGTTTAAAAAGGTTTACAAAAAGTTGAATTTTTTTTATTTCAACACTAAAATTTTATACTCCCAGGGAGCAAGTTCAACCTGATTTGAAGCAGAAACCTCAGCATTTTCACCGGTAAGCCAGTTGGTGTATGTTTTTGTTTCACCGGTTTGCACAGTTCCGTTAAATGGTAGTGCCGACAAATTCATCATCACAAGCACTGAATTATTTTCTTTTTCGCGTTTAAAAGCCAGCAGTTTTTCAGGTTCCGAAGTTTGCAGAAACTGAATTTTGCCACCGTCAGTGCCATTCCAAAGTGCGGGATTCTTCTGTTTTAAATCAATCAGTTTTGAATAAAGCGTTGTCATCGATGTATCTTTATTCCAGTTGATTGAATCTTTTTCGAAAAATGCAAGCCGTCTGTCGAGGCCGGCTTCCTGACCGGTGTAAATCAGTGGCATTCCGGGTAATACAAACGAGAGTGCGGCAAAAGTTTTTGCCGATTCGCCCAGGCGTTCGTACTCTGTTCCATTCCAGCTGTTTTCATCGTGGTTCGATGTAAAATTCAGAATATATTTTCCTTCGGGATAAGTTGAATCGATTTTTGCAAAATACTGCTGAATATCAGTTACAGTTTTCTGTTCATTGTAAATTTCTTTCATCAAATGATGCACAGTCCAGCCATAATTACATTCAAAAGCTTTGTTTAGCAAATCGAGAGCATCTTCGTTTTCGGCAAGCATAAAAACCGGCTTAATACTATCGAGTGCAATACGGGCTGTTTCCCAGAAATCGGTTGGAACACCACCGGCATAATCGCAACGATAACCATCAATTCCGGCTTCGGCCACCCAAAATTTCATGGCATCGAGCATTGCAACGCGCATTTCTGTGTTGTCGTAATTCAAATCGGCCACATCGCTCCAGTCAGCTACCGGTGGAATAATGTTGCCCAGAGAATCCTGTGTGTACCATTCTTTGTGATTTTCGGTCCAAACATTATCAAAAGCTGAATGATTGGCTACACAATCGATAATTACTTTGAATCCCATTTCGTGGGCTTTGTTTACCAGCGCTTTAAAATCGTCGATGGTCCCAAATTCGGGGTTTACAGCTTTGTAATCGCGAATTGAATAATACGAGCCCAGCGAACCTTTGCGGTTTTTTTCGCCAATGGGGTGAATGGGCATAAACCACAGAATTTCGACACCTAGTTCCTTTAATCGGGGCAGGTGTCCGGCAAAAGCATTAAAAGTGCCTTCGGGTGTGTATTGACGGACATTCACTTCGTACATCACAGCGTCGTTACTCCATTCAAGCGGATTTACAGATGCTGTTTCGGTTTTGGGAGCGGGATTGCAGCCAGCTAAGATAATGACTACCAATAAACTGAATAACAATATTTTTCTCATTTTCTAATTCTTTGTAAGTTCAATAATCATTGCCGATTTTGCCGGCACTTTGATGGAGGTAATGTCGTTGATTTTTGTGGATGTAATAATTTCTGTTCCGCTTGAAAAGCCATTCAGCCTTTCTGAGAAACGCTGTGTTGAAAACTGTTTTTCTTCCTCATTTTTATTCAGAATAACCATCACTGTTTCATTTTCAGTATAACGGAAATAGGTGTACACTCCATCCTCGGGAGCAAAATGCATCAGCTTTCCGTTGTGGATTGTGGTGCAGTTTTTACGCCAGTTCTGAATTTTTGCAAGGTAAGTCTGCATCTCTTTCTGTCCATCGGTAAGTCCTTGTCCGGTAAATGCATTTACTGCATCTCCCTGCCAGCCGCCCGGAAAATCGGCCCTGATATTTCCATGCTCACCACCTTCGTGACGCATCATGATTTCGGTTCCGTAGTAAATCTGCGGAATACCGCGGGTGGTAAGAAAGAAAGCGAGCCCCAGTTTCAGCAGCGCCGGGTCTTCTCCAACCTGAACAAAAAACCGCGACATATCGTGGTTATCGGGGAAAATCACGAGGTTGTGCGGGTCGGCATACAAAAAGTCGTTGGCAATAGCCTCGTACAACTGAATCATGCCATTGTCCCATGTTTCTTTGCTCCGTAAACCCGATGAAGCCGCATTTTGCAGCGGAAAATCCATCAAACTTGGCAAATCACAATTGTAGCCATCGGCATTATTTTTTCCTTTTTGCCAGTATGAAACAATCGCCGGATTAAGACTCCACTCTTCGCCAACAATATTGAAATCCGGGTATTCAGCTAAAACCGCTTTTGTCCATTCAGCCATCATATTTTTATCAGGGTAGGGCCAGGTATCCTGTCTGATTCCCTCAAGACCCACATATTCAATCCACCAAATGCTGTTCTGAATCAGGTATTTTGCCATAAACGGGTTGCGCTGGTTGAGATCGGGCATGGAGGGCACAAACCAGCCGTCTGTCATCGCAATTCTATCGGCTTCAGAGGCATTCGGGTCCTGATTCACTGTGCGACGATGTGAAGTAATTTTATATTCAGGATAATTGTTAACCCAGTCTTTCATTGGCATGTCGTCCATCCACCAATGTTCAGAGCCGCAATGGTTGAAAATCATATCCATTATCAGTTTCATTCCGCGTTTGTCGAGTTCTGCATTCAATTCGAGGTATTCGTCGTTTGAACCATAACGCGGGTCAACCTTGTAAAAGTCGGTGGTGGAATAGCCGTGATACGAAACCTGGGTCATGTTGTTCTCGAGCACCGGATTGAGCCAGACTGCGGTAAAACCCATTTTTTGCAGGTAGTCGAGTGAGTTGATAATTCCGCGGATATCGCCGCCGTGACGGCCATCTTTATCAGCCCGGTTGGGTTTTTCCTTTGTGCCTTCCACCCAATCATTGCCTGGTTTTCCGTTTACAAAACGGTCGGGCGTAACAAGGTAAATCACATCAGCACTGTTAAAACCAGTTCGTTTTGCTGAATTCTTTTCTCTGGGCTTCAATTCATATAAATAGCTGCCAGTAACCGCCCCTTCTTTTGAAAACTGAATTTCGAATTTACCGGGCTGCACATCCGGTGCCAGTCTTAAATCGATAAACAGGTAATTCGGATTTTCAACTTTGGTTACTGATACGAGTTCGACGCCCGGATAATTCAGTTTTACATCGGCAGTGGCAATTTTGTCGCCATGAATCATGAGCTGCAATTCGGGAGATTTCATACCGGCCCACCAAAACATGGGTTCAACGCGGCCGGGCTTTTGGGCTGCTGAATTGAGAAAAAACAATCCGGCAAAGAGTACTGCAAAAATGGTCTTCATTTTTATTTATTTATTTCCTGTGAACTGTTTCCCTTCAGCAACATTTGTTTTCCCCAGACCAAAAGCGGCACCGCCACTTCGGAATGATTTACAATTGTCAGTTTGTCTTTTTCCTTTTTCAGACTGAGGTGCGCGCCGCGGTAATTGATTCGGAACTGGTAAGATTGCCATTTTTCGGGCAAAAACGGATTTAGAATCAGCTGCCTTTCACCGGCTCGCATACCACCGAATCCCATCACAAACGACATCCAGGTACCGCCCATACTGGTAATGTGAAGCCCGTCTTCAGTGTCGTTGTTGTAATCGTCGAGGTCGAGACGCGAAGTGCGCAGGTACATTTCATACGATTTTTCACGGTAGCCGATTTTTGCCGCCAAAATGCTGTGAACGCAAGGCGAAAGCGACGATTCGTGCACTGTTATCGGCTCGTAAAAATCGAAATGACGTTTCAGTTCATCAGCTGTAAAATCATTTTCTAACCAGAACATACTTTGCAGCGTGTCGGCCTGTTTGATGTAACACGAGCGCAGAATTCTGTCCCACGACCATTTCTGGTTGATTGGCCTGTGCGCTTTTGGAAGTTCTGAAACAGGAATGATTTCCTTGTCGAGAAATCCATCCTGTTGCAGATAAATATTCCGCTTTTCGTCAAACGGGAAGTACATTTTTTCAATAATGTCTGTCCATCGTTTTGTCTCTTTCAACACGTTAAATTTCCATTTCGAAATCATTTCGTCGTACAAATACGGAAACTCTTTTTGCAGATAATCAATTACTTCGAGGGTATATTTTAAAGACCACACGGCCATGTAGCTGGTGTGAAAATTGTTGTTTACGTTGTTTTCGTATTCGTTGGGGCCTGTAACACCCAGCATCACATATTTTTGCCGTGCTTCGGACCAGTTTACACGTTGGCTCCAGAACCGGCTGATACCCAGCAGAACCTCAAAACCATAAGGAGCAAGGTATTCCTTATCGCCTGTGTATTTTACGTAATTGTAAATGGCGTAGGCAATGGCTCCGTTACGGTGAATTTCCTCGAAAGTGATTTCCCATTCATTGTGACACTCTTCGCCATTGATTGTAACCATCGGGTATAGCGCAGCGCCGTTTTCGAAACCCAGTTTCTGTGCATTTTCGATGGCTTTTCCAAGGTGGCGGTGACGGTAAATCAACAGTTTTTTCGAAATATCCTGTGAAGCCGTACTCAGGTAAAAAGGCAGACAGTATGCTTCAGTATCCCAGTAAGTTACTCCACCATATTTTTCTCCTGTAAATCCTTTTGGCCCGATGTTCAGTCGTTCGTCTTCGCCGGTGTAGGTTTGGTTTAACTGAAAAATGTTATACCTGATTCCCTGTTGGGCAGCCACATCGCCTTCAATGCGGATGTCGCTTGTTTCCCATTTTTCAAGCCAGCTGTTTTTGTGGTTCTCGAAAAGGGCGTCAAATCCCTGCTCACGTGCAAAACCGATGGATTTTGCTGCCTCCTCTTTCAGTTTTTCATTTTGAAAATCGAGCGACGAAATTACCGATGCATATTTTTCAATAGTAATAATGTCTCCTTCTTTTACTTCAACTTGTTGCGTTGCATCAATATATTTTTCGTGGGTTGAATTTTGAATTTCCGATTGTACTTCAATGCCATTTTTCAGTACACTGAACAACATACCGGTACAAACGCGGAATTTTGTTTTCAGCGTTTCGATTGTCAGAAAACCTTCATATTTACTGATTTCCTTTTCTGTTTCAACCCAGAATTTTTCGTCGTAATTGGAGTCTTCATTAAACACATCACCATCAAGGTAAGGATTTACGCTGATATCTCCCGAAAAATTGAGCGCTTTCATTGAATAGCGCACTGCCCCGATGGTTGTGTTTTTAATGCTTACAAAACGCTGGGTATTTACCTCAACCCGGTTTCCATTGGGGAGTTCCGCAACAAAACTACGGATAAGCAAACCATGTTGCATGTCGAGCACCCGGTTAAACGACAGCAATTTTGCTGTGGCAAGGTCGAGTTCAACACCATTAATTGTGATGTTTATCCCAATCCAGTTGGTTGAGTTTATAATTTTGGCGAAGTATTCAGGGTAGCCGTTTTTCCACCAGCCCACGCGGGTTTTGTCGGGGTAGTAAATACCGGCAACATACGAACCCCGGAGTGAATCGCCCGAATATTTTTCTTCGAAGTTGGCCCGCTGCCCCATTTTCCCGTTCCCGATACTGAAAAGGCTTTCAGAAATCCGGTTCAGCTTTGGGTCGAATCCCTCTTCAACAACCAGCCACTCGTTATATTTTATGTAATCCTTCATCTTTTATCTTCTAATTACTCTTTAGGACTATCAACATCATTTACAAAATACACTGTAACAGCAGCAATAATCATCGAAATTCCTCCGGCCACAAGTGCCCAGATGGCATCGCTGTTAAAAAATTTACGCATTAAAAACCCAAGAATACTGGCCGCCAGAATTTGTGGAATTACAATGAAATAGTTGAAAATTCCCATGTAAACACCCATTTTCTGAGCAGGCAGCGAACCTGTGAGAATTGCATAAGGCATGGATAAAATGCTGGCCCATGCAACACCGACGGCAACCATCGAAATGAGAAGCAAATAAGGATTTGTGACAAACCAGAACGACAACAACCCCAGACCGCCAATCACCAGCGAAATGGCATGTGTTGTTTTGCGGCTTGTATGCCGCGCCAGTACGGGTAGCCCAAAAGCCACAATTGCAGCAAAACCGTTGTAAATACCGAAAAGCACACCTACCCAGTTAGCCCCTTCGTTGTATAAAGCCGAAGTTGTGTCGGTGGTTCCGTAGATATGGCCCGTAACAGCCGGGGTAGTATAAATCCACATGGCAAAAAGTGCAAACCACGAGAAAAACTGTACCACGGCAAGTTGCCCCATTGTTTTTGGCATATTTACCATATCGGTGATAATTTCAACCAGCCCGTTTTTTGTACGGCCCGATTTGGTAAACAACCAGGTAACCAACTGAATTACACCATAACCAGCCAAACCACCACCCAAAATATAGAGTTCCTTTTCAAGCTGGTTTGCATACACAAACCAGATTAACACAAACCCCACCAGCAGAAACAAAATACCGTTTCGCATAAAAACCTTCAGCATTTCGGCAGCAGGTTTATACTTAATAGCAGCCGATGGTGTGGTTTTAATTTTGTGCTCTTCAAAAGCCTTCATTTCTTCGGGCGAATATTCTTTCGACCTGATGATTGTCCACAAAACTGTACTTAAAAAAACCACGCCACCAATGTAAAACGACCATTTTACCGACGGAGGAATTATTCCTTCGGGAGCTGTATTATCAAGCCCCAGCCAATTGGTCATTGCATACGGAAGAAAGGAAGCTACAATTGCCCCGGTGCCGATAAAAAAACTTTGCATGGCAAAACCCCTTGTGCGTTGCTCCGATGGAAGATTGTCGCCAACGTAAGCACGAAAAGGTTCCATAGTAATATTTATCGAAGCATCCATAAGCCAGAGCGTACCCACGGCAATCCACAATGTGGGCGCGTTGGGCATAAACAAAAGTGCGAGTGAGGCGAGTAATGCGCCTGCCAGAAAGTAAGGTCGTCTGCGACCGAGTCTTCCCCAGGTTTTATCGCTGTAATAGCCAACAATGGGTTGTATAATCAGTCCCGTTACCGGGGCAGCCAGCCAATACACCGCCAAACGGTCAACATCGCCGCCAAGGGTTTGAAATATGCGCGAAACATTGGCGTTTTGCAAGGCAAACCCAAACTGAATACCCAAAAACCCGAAACTCATGTTCCAGATTTGCCAAAAACTCAACATCGGTTTTTTTGCCATAATCACTATGTATTTGAAAAAGATATTTATCCGAGATATAATCCCGGTTTTTGGAATATCTGAGAGTAAAAAGTGAAGTGTTTTTGTGAAAATTTGCCTGACAAATATATAACACTAAATTGTTAATCTCCAAATGTGTTTACGGGTACAATCCGTTTAAAATGAGCAATTTTATTGCATAAAGCTTATTTCAAACGTTTGCGGAGAAGACAAAATATTTTGCAGATTTATGAAATTTCTTTTACCGACGACCCGCGAATGACGAGATTTGCATTCAAAACGCGTGTTTCGAACGGATAGTTTTTGTTTTCGGCCAATATTCTTTTTAGCAGGATTTCGGTGGCAACCGTGCCCATTTCGTAGCCATGCTGGTCAACCGAAGTAAGCGCCGGATCGGTAATTCCTGATAAACGGCCATCAGAAAAACCAACAACTGCAATCTGATTTGGAACTTTTACTCCCCTTTTCTGTAATGTGTGCATTGCGCCAATGGCAGTGGTATCGTTAACCGCAAAAATGCCGTCAATATTTACTTTTTCATCCAGAATATTCAGTACTGCGAGCCGTGCTTTTTCAAAATTATCGGCTTCCATAATCCATTCATTTCTTGTCTCAAGCCCGGCCTCCCGAAGGGCTTTCAGATAACCCTCTTTCCGAAGCTGTCCAATGAGCAGGTTTTGCGGGCCGGCAAAATGTACAATTTTTTTGCAACCGCCTTCAATCATGTGACGTGTGGCGCGATAAGCAGCATCAAAATCATCAACAATCACCTGGTCGGCTTCAAAACCCGGAACCACACGATCGTAAAAAACCACAGGCACTTCGTTTTCCCTTATCTTATAAAAATGATCGAATTGTTGTGTTTCTTTTGAAATCGAAACCAGAATACCATCCACTCGATTGGCCAGTAAAGTACGGGTATTCACCACTTCGCGATCGTATTTTTCGTTCGACTGGCAAATAATAACGTTGAAACCTGCATCGTAGGCCACATCCTCAATGCCACTGATTACCGACGAGAAAAAATAGTGTACAATTTCGGGGATAATAACACCAATGGTGTTACTGCGGCGCTGTTTCAGGCTTAAAGCAACTGCATTGGGCTGGTAGTTGAGTTTACGGGCAAGTTCATTCACTGCAATTTTGGTTTCCTCACTGATATCAGGATGATTTTTCAATGCCCTCGAAACCGTTGACGGTGAAATTCTTAATTCCCGTGCAATATCTTTTATGGTAATAAGTCCGCTGCTCATAGTTCAATAGACCGTTTTCAGCTGTAATGGTTTATTGGCGTTTTGCTGATTCAGATGCATAAAAATAGCAATATTCTCCACAAAGATTGACAATCTGTTTTGTTTTTAAGTTTGTCGTGTAGAAAACCAAATTCTGTCGTCATCGATACGTTAAAATATACCGACCAGCACCTACCTGTTGTAAAACA